>JBHPEK010000005.1:0-39127 GCA_042577045.1 Patescibacteria group bacterium | reverse complement strand
CAATAAATATGCCTGCGATAAATATAGACCGAGCGATAAAAAAAGGCACTGGAGAATTAAAGGGAATGAGACTAGAAGAAACCACTTATGAGATCTTTGGTCCTGGTGGTAGCGCTATTGATGCCACCGGAATAACAGACAGTGTCAACAGAACATCAAATGAAATCAAACATCTACTTTCTCAACATAGCTTAAGTCTAGCTTCTCCAGGATCAACAACTTGGGTAATGAAAAATCCAGTTGAACTTTCTGAACCAGATAAAGAAAATTTAAAAAAAATAGTTGAAGAGTTACAAAATCATGACGACATCCAAGAAGTCCGCACAAACAGTAATATTGGGAATTGACCCAGGGTATGGTCGACTTGGTTATGCTGTTCTTGAAAAGACAGGATCCAAAGAGATTCTACTTGACTACTCTTGTGTTGTCACCAACCCAAAAGATAGCCACGGGAAAAGAATATTAGCTATCGCCAAAGAAATAGAAAAAGTTATAAAAAAACATAAACCAGACGTATTGGCAATTGAAAAACTCTTTTTTACAAAAAACCAAAAAACAGCCTTAGCCGTATCTGAAGTAAAGGGGGTCGTTATTTACCTAGCAACAAAAAATGATTTACAGATCGCAGAGTACACACCACTAGAAATAAAGTCTTCTGTTTGTGGTTACGGAAAAGCAGACAAAGAACAAATCAAAAAGATGGTAGATTTGATAATAAAGCCACAAATAACACCTAAATACGATGATACCTATGATGCTATCGCAATTTGCTTGACACATTCCTCTCATTTTGGTAATAATAAGTAAATCCCTTTAGAGGGGATTTTTCCTAAAAACAGGAAATAAGGTCGTCAATTGATAAAGGAGGAATTTAGTAATTAAATAATATAATAAAATATGGACGAGCTAAACAACGACGCAGTAGAAGAAACTACTGAAGGAGAAGCTGCTCCTGCTGCTGACGAAGTAGAAGCTACTGATGGGGTAGAAGCTACCGATGAGGTAGAAGCTACTGACGAAGTAGAAACTACTGATGAAGTAGCAGAGTAATTACAGAAACAACCCCGCCCCTCACAAGAGGCGGGGTTGTTTTTTAGAGTTCTATTTTAATAAATGTCTTTTTTCCAATCCGGATAATTCCGGGTTTTTCTATTTTATAGTGGACATCATTTATTACTTCTCCCTCAAAATCAATTGCACCTTCTTTTATAAATCTTCTAAATTCTGTTGCGGAAGAAATATAGTTATTTAGCAATAATTGCTTTTTTAATTCATCTCCTTTTTTAATTTTTAGAACAACACTTGTTTCAGTGAAGTCTTTATTTTGAATAGTATCTTCAAAATATTTCTGTGCGTCTTGAGCACCTTCTTTCCCATGAAACATTTTTACAATTTCAAAGGCTGTTCTTTTTTTAGCATCCATTGGTTTTTCTTTTAAAATTTCTTTTATTTCATCTAATTCTAGTCTGGTATTATTTACCAAAAGCACTTCAATCATTTCGTCTGGTTGTGACATTATCGCCCCAAACATATCGAAGGATGTTGTGTCGATGAAAACACCCGTACCACTGCTCTTAGACATCAATGCGCCTGTTTCTGGATTAGCAATCAGGCCAAGAGAAACCACAAACTTGTCTTTATTTTTTAGTCTCTTTAAAAGAGTCCTCCCTGCCAAAGCATTAAAAACTTGATCAGTGCCACACATTTCAACATCCACCTCCATAGCAACACTGTCGTACCCCTGCATTAGCGGGTACATAAATTCGTTCAGATATATTGGCTTATTTTCTTTCATTCTTTTTTCAAACATATCTCTTTCTATCATCTGCTGAACAGTAAAATTACTTGCCAAGTTTACAACATCTTCAAAAGTTAATTTAGAAAGCCATTCACTATTGTATTTTATTTGAGGTGGATTTTCTTTGTCATCAAAGTCCATTAAAGGCCTTATATGTTTCTCCCAATCTTTTACGTTTTCCAAAACCTCTTTTTTAGTAAGTTGTTTTCTATTAGAGTCCTTATCCGATGGGTCACCAACCATTGCCGTAAAATCACCAAAGAGAACAATGACTTCGTGTCCAAGTTTCCTTAATTCTTCAAGTATCATAATATTTCTAGCATGCCCTAAATGGAGAGCAGTAAAAGTAGGGTCAAAGCCAATATAAAATCTTAATTTCTCTCCACTTAGTAGTTTTTCTCTAAATTCTTTCATCGTCGGGATAGCATCAACAATAATACCCCTATCTAATATTTTATCTATTATTTTTTCTTTTTCTGACATAATTTAAATCTAACAAAAATATTGAACAAAAGCCAGATTTAGGTTAGATTCATTATATAGATATGAAAGGGTTTATTCTTTATGCAATGGCAATTTGTCTCACCGGGGCTGTGGTGCTCGGTATATTTTTGTTTGTCTGGGTAAAATCTTTACCTATCCCAGACTTTGAGTCTTTTGATGAAAGAAAAATAATCCAATCTACCAAGATATACGACCGAACCGGCCAAAAACTTCTCTACGATATTCATGGAAACATAAAAAGAACAGTTATTCCTTATAGTGAAATCCCTCTTCACATTAAAAATGCCACAGTTGCCATTGAAGATTCAAACTTCTATCAACATAAAGGAATAAGTTTTGTGGGAATAATTAGAGCTTTTTTAACTAACCTAATAGAGGGGAGAATAAAAGGACAAGGTGGTTCAACCATAACCCAACAATTGGTAAAAAATACATTCTTAACCCCAGAAAAAACATTCACCAGAAAGATAAAAGAAATAATTATTGCTATTAAGCTTGAAAGAATGTTTACTAAAGAAAAAATTCTTACTCTTTATTTAAACGAGATTCCTTACGGTGGAAGTAATTATGGGATAGAGGCCGCTTCTGTGTCGTTTTTTGGAAAAAAAACAAAAGACCTAACTCTTGCTGAATCTGCTTATTTGGCTGCAATTCCCCAAAGAACAACTTACTACTCCCCTTACGGTATCCACAAAGATAAACTTGAGGAAAGAAAAGATACCGTCTTGTCTAGAATGATAGATTTAGGTTTTATTGAAAAAGAGGAATATGAAAACGCCAAAAACGAAAAAGTTGTTTTTCTTAATCAAGACGCTTATGGGATCAAGGCTCCTCATTTTGTAATGTTTATTAAAAACTATCTTGAAGAAAACTATGGAAAAGATTTAATTGAACACGGAGGGCTAAAAGTAACTACGTCTTTAGATTTAGAACTTCAAGAAGAAGCTGAAAATGTTGTTTTAGAATACACCAAAGAAAACAAAGAAAAATATAATGCTAAAAATGCCGGGATGGTTGGAATAGACCCAAAAACAGGACAAATATTGGTCATGGTTGGCTCACGAAATTATTTTGATGAGGAATATGACGGAAATTTCAATATAACTCTCGCTAAAAGACAACCAGGATCTGCTTTTAAGCCATTTGTATATGCAACAGCTTTTAAAAAAGGGTATACGCCGGAAACAGTTGTTTTTGATCTAAAAACAGAATTTGCCGTAGCTTGTAATCCCGAAGAATCTTTAAGTCCAACTTACGACCAAACAAAAAGAGAAGATGATGTATGTTATCACCCGGGAAATTACGACAACATTTTTAGAGGCCCAGTTACTTTAAGGAATGCTTTAGCCCAATCTATAAACATACCTGCCGTAAAAACTCTTTATTTATCCGGTTTAGTAGATTCTCTAACCACAGCTCAAGATTTGGGTATAACAACCCTTACAGACCCTCTTAGGTATGGTCTAACGCTTGTTTTGGGCGGCGGAGAAGTAACTCTTTTAGATATCACTGTAGCGTACTCTGTTTTTGCTAATAATGGTATAAAAAATAATGTTACTGGAATTTTAAAAATTGAAGATAATAAGGGAAATGTAATTGAAGAGTTTAATCATCAACCAACACAGATACTAGATATTAAAATAGCGTCTATGGTAAATGACATTTTGTCTGATAACGACGCTCGCACACCTGCCTTTGGCCAATATTCATGGCTTTATTTCCCAAATAGGGAGGTGGCTGCAAAAACAGGTACCACTAATGATTATCGAGATGCATGGATTATTGGATATACCCCCAATTTTGCTTTAGGCGCTTGGGCAGGAAACAACGACAACACCCCAATGGAAAAGAGGGTTGCTGGTTTTATAGTAGCACCAATGTGGAATGCTTTTTTTCAAAAAGTTTTCGAAAAAATACCCAAAGAGGATTTTATAAAAATAGATGAAAACATTCCAGAAGACATCAAACCTGTTTTAAATGAACATTGGCAAGGTGGAAATACTTATTTAATAGACAAAACAAATGGACGACAAGCAACTGAACTCACTCCACCAGAAAATATTGAAAGAAAAACCTTAATAGAAATACACAACATTTTATATTGGGTAAACAAAGATGATCCTAGGGGAGAAATCCCGCAAAATCCAAATAAAGACTCTCAATTCAATTTGTGGGAGTGGTCTGTTAAAGAGTGGGTTAAAAACCAAAACATTAAAGAAGAAACTATCGCCGATATACCAAACTAATCTACTTAAAAAATATATTAATATTTTGTTTGAAATTAATTTCTTTGTTGATTTTCTCCAAAATCTCTTCTTTCCTGATAAAAATTTCGTTTTTTAAAACCTGATTATTAGATTTAATAATCAGGTTCGGTTTTTTAAAAGAAACTTCTACGCCGTCAGCATTCTCACTAAAAATGTTTCCAATAAATTTTTTTACTTCATATTCAACGGCTTTGTCTGGTGCTTTTATGTCTTTGAACCTAGAAAGAAAATTCCTAATACTTTTCATATTTAATTTAAATATTTTTCATTGGCATAATTAAATACCTAAAACTCGTATCGTCTAGACTAGTAATCAGAAGAGGTTTTCCCTCACCACTAAACTTCAAGACAACATCTTCAGAATTGATAGAAGTTAAACAATCTAACAAATACCTGTAATTAAACACCATTGTTAGATCTTCTCCATCAACACTACATTTGATGTTTACTGTGTGCTCTCCTAAATCATGATTATTGGTTAAAATTTCTATAAAATTTTCTCCTTCATAGATTTTTATTTTAATTTCACTTAATTTACCACAAAACATTATGGCTGTTTTTAGTGCATCACTAAGTTTCTTTTTATTAACAGTAACATTATTCGTAAATTTATTTGGAATAATTTGTTTGTAATCTGGATAAGTTCCCTCCATTAATCGTGAAGTAAATTCAATATCTTTAGTGCTAAGAACAAGATTATTGTCATTCATTTTAAGGGCCAACTCTCCATCTTGGTTTTCAAAAATTCTAAGTATTTCTACTGCGCTCCTGTATGGTATTAAAATATTTGGAAAGTCAGAAAAATTGTAATGAATTATTTTTTCAGACAAACGAAAAGAGTCCGTCCCTACAAAAGTGAGAGGAGTATTTTTTGAGGAATAAAGATAAACACTATTTATCTCCGGTTTCATTTCAGAAGTTGAGGTAGAGTAATAGACAGATTTTAATCCAAGTAAAAAATCATCTATGGACATATTAAAAGATTTTTTTTCTTTCACTTCTGGAAGAATTGGAAAATCGTCTACTTGATACCCTTTAATGGTCGTTGAGCTACTACTTGTTGTTACTAATAAGTTGTTATTTACAGAACTCAGTTTGATTTCTTCATTATCAGACAATGAAGAAATCAAACTAGAAAAAAGTTTTGAAGGTAGAGCAACTTTCCCTTCTTTTTCAATTTTAGAAGGTATAGAAACTTTTAAAGCCATCTCTAAGTTGGTGCTTAGAAAAACTAAAACATTTTTAGCAGCTGAAATTAAAACAGAATTTAAAATTGGGAGGGTTGGATTTTTATTTGGTATTTTTTCACTTAACAAACTTGCTCTTTGCAAATTACTTTTTGTTGAAATTACTTTCATAATAATAGTATAGTTATTTAATTAAATAAATTTATTCTTATTATTAGCCTTGTGGATAATGTTAATAAGTCCTAATGGTCTTGTAAATAAACGATAAAATTTAATTTTGATTTTGATTAAAGTGTTGATATTTGGGAAATAACAAGTTGATAAGATCTGATGAAATTAATTTTAGTAGCAGTTTCTTCACAGACAATCAAGTGTTTTCTAACAGGTTATCAACATTATTCGTACAGGTAAGTTCTTATTTTTTGAATGTCATCTTTTATCCTTTGGTCGTTTTTTATATCCTTAGATATCTTTTCGTAAGCATGAATTACTGTCGTATGGTCTCTTCCTCCAAGTTTTTGTCCTATATAAGGATAGGATGCATTAAAGTCTTCCCTTAGGAGATACATAGCAACTTGTCTTGGGAGAACATATTCTTTTTTTCTAGATTTTTCAAAAATAAACTGTTCCTCTATTTCATAAAAATCAATTATTGTTTTTATAATTTTATTGAATGTTATTTTCTTTTTTGAATAAATAACGTTTTTGTTAAAAATTTCTTTTAACTCTTGATTTGATAAGTTTTTACCAAGTAGATTTGTTTGTGCGGCAAGCACATTTAAAGCTCCTTCCAGTTCTCTGATATTACTTTTTATGATTGAAGCGATATAATCTACGATTTCTTTTGATAAGTTTATGTTTTTTAATTGCATTTTTGCGTTTAAAATAGCGATTCTTGATTCTAATTCTGGTTCTGACACATCTGCCATCATTCCACCCTCAAACCTAGACCTTAGGCGTGCCTCTAGGTCTTGAATAGACTTAGGAGCTCTGTCTGAAGAAAATATAATTTGCTTATTGTTTTCGTATAGACTATTGAAAATATGAAAAAATTCTTCTTGGGTTTTTGTTTTTCCTGACAGAAATTGAATGTCGTCTACGATTAATAGATCATATTTCCGGTATTCTTCTTTAAACTCATAGGTTTTGTTGTTTTGAATAGATTGAATAATGCCATTGGCGAATTTTTCTGAGGTGGTATATTTAATTTTAAATTTTTCATCTCTTTTTTTAATTTCATTTCCAATAGCTTGAAGAAGGTGGGTTTTTCCTAATCCAACACCCCCATATATAAATAGAGGATTGTATACTGTGCCAGGATTTTTTGTTACTGCTAATGCTGCTGCATGAGCTAATTCATTAAACGATCCAACAATAAAATTATCAAAACCATACCTAGGATTTAATGAGTCACTTGATTCAGAAAATTCTCTAAAACCTAATTGTTGTTCGTTCTCAATTTTTTGTGGTGAAACTTTATATTTAAGTACTGATGCCGGATAGTTGTTTTGTGGTGTTGAGCAAATAATGTATTCTATTGCTCGTATTGATGGGTCTATTTTTCTTAAGGATCCAACAATAAATTTATTATATTTATTTTTTATCCATTCTTTAGTAAAACTATTGGGTACACTTAGAAAAACTATTCCGTTTTCAGTCTTACTTATGTTTGTATTCTGAAACCATGTTATAAAATTTGCCTTAGACACTAATGCTTCTATTTCAATTAGCACCTTTTCCCAAACTTTTTCATTGTCTGTTTTTTCGATATTCATAATGTTAAGTATACCTTAGTGTAAGATTTAGCCGAAACCACTAAAACACATCTAAATGTTAGCAACTTGTGGATTACCTGTGAATATTGACCCAGTGGTGCAAATTCAGTATGGGTTGATTTTTGGTGATTTTTCCATATAATCAAACTATGTCGATTACATATAATCCAAAGAAGAAAAAAAGAAACAGAACTCATGGGTTTTTAAAACGATCAAAAACGCCGCCTGGAAAAAACGTTTTAAAAAACAGGAGAAGAAAAGGACGCCAGAAATTATCTGTATAGTATTTTTTATGTTACCTTTTTTATCAAGATTAAAAAGAGAAGACTTTAAATCACTAAAAGGTTTAGAAAAAAAAACTTTTAATACAGTAAATTTTGCAATAAAAGTTTACGAAATAGATTTTAAGCCGAGTCGTTTTTCAGTTGTTGTTCCTGTTGGTTTTTCAAAAAAGGCCATAGAAAGAAACAAAATAAAAAGACAAATTAAAGGTATAATTCTTGAGAATATTAAAAACTTTAAAGATGGTCTTGCTGTTGTTTTTTATGTGAAGAAGGAGATTAAGAAAGTTTCTTTTGAAGATATGAAAAAAGATTTAGATTTTCTTTTTAGAAAAACCAAAATATTAAAATAAAAAAATGTTAGGAAATCTTTATCACATTATTTTTTATAAACCGTTATATAACGGTCTAGTTTTTTTAGCAGACGTTTTACCTTTTAACGATCTAGGTTTTGCAATAATTATTTTAACAGTTGTTGTTAGGTTTGTTATTCTTCCTCTAAGTCATAAATCGATTGTAACTCAAAAGAAAATAAAAATATTAGAACCAGAGATAAAGAAAATAAAAGAAAAACTCAAAGATAAAAAAGAAGAACAAACAAAACAAATAATGGAATTGTATCGCCAACATGGAATTAGTCCTTTTTCAGGGTTTTTTATGATATTGATTCAATTCCCTGTGTTTATTGCCTTGTTTATGATTTTAAGAGATGCCACTAGTTTAAATTCCGAAATTTTATACTCTTTTGTAAGTATGCCTGAAAACATAAATACCTTATTTTTGGGTTTTGTGGATATCACAAAATCAAGTTATATTGTTTCGTTTTTGGCAGGGTTCTCTCAGTTTTTTCAAATAAAACTTGCTATGCCTGCTATTCCTAAAAAAACACCAGGAAAGCAGAGTTTTGGGAGCGAATTACAGCGAAGTATGGGTATTCAAATGAAATATATAATGCCAATCTTTATTTTTTTTGTTGCCCAAAAATTTTCTTCTGGCCTAGCCTTATATTGGACAACTTCAAATATCTTTGCTATATTTCATGAAATTATTGTTTCTAGAAAATCAAAAGAAATTTCAGCCACTAGAGACTAGCCACTAGCGACTATTGGCTAATAATTAAAATATGAATGACAATATTACCAAAATCAAAGATTTAATAGACGAAATCCTTCTTAAATTAACTGTAGATGCTAGTGTAGACCTTGTAGAAACAGCTGATGGTCCACATTTTATTATTCGCACTCTAGAAGGCGGGCTTTTGATAGGAGAGAATGGAAAAACACTAATATCGTTTATTCATTTAGTAAAAAGAATTGCTGAAAAAAAACTTAAAGGAGACAATGGTGGAGATTCATTCTTTTTTTCTTTGGATGTTAATGACTACCAATCAAAAAAAATAGAAGACCTAAAAAATATAGCAAAAGTTAATGCCCAAAGAGTTAGATATTTTAAAAAAGAAGTCGTCTTAAAGCCAATGACTTCTTTTGAGAGAAGGATTATTCATATGACATTAGCAGATTGTCCAGATATTATCACAGACAGTAGGGGAGGAGAACCGGCAAGGCAAGTGGCCATTAAACCTTTAGATTTTTAGACTCCAAAGTGTGGAGTCTTTTTTGTTCTGAAAGAAAATATAATCTTCCTCTGCGCTTAAAAATAGGTTTGTGATATCAAAGCCATTTTCAGACAACATGTTTTCTGTTGGGCCACCATTTAAATCTATTTTCCATAAAGAATCTTCAAAAGAAATTAGTCCTTTATACCAATCATCTGGGTAGTTGGCCATTGGAATTGCTTTAGGAATAGCACAATAAATAATCTTTGCATCTGTTTTACTGAAAACACATTTTTCAGGGAATGTTTTGTATGCTAATTCTGTTGTTTCTTTTTTGTTTTCACTTAAAATTTTTGTTTGAAAACTGTTTCTAATACTTTGACTATAAAAAACAGTATCGTTTAATGGAGAGTAGAGGGCAGTAAGTCCTGCTAGATTTCCAATTATTTTTGTAAAAAGTTCAGTTTGAGGATTTAGTTTATATAAGTATCCTTGTATTTTTGCGGATGGCTTGGTTTGTAGGGTAATAATATTTTTCTGGGGCCAACTGGTAATAAAATTTCCAAAAGGAGTAGAGAATATTTCTTCTTGTTTTTTGTTTTCAAATGAGGCGATTATTCCCTGTTTGTTTTCTTCCCCAACAAGATAAAATAGTTTGTTTTCATTGGGCGAAATGGCTAAAGATGAGATATTGCTTGGTAAGAAAATTCCTTCGGATGGGCCCGGCAAGGAAGATGTAGCCATAGAGTAAACCGAAAAGTTTCTAATGTTTGATGTTTGACCGTTTTCTACTCCAACATATTTAAGGACAGCCATTAGTGAATCAAAAGACCATGATACTTCAAATATTTTAGGGATAGTGGTAATAGTAATTTGTTTTTTGTTTTGGCCATTTGGTTCTATCTCATAAACATGGCCAGTTGATTTCTCAAAATAACGTATAGAATTAGTTTCTTCGTTAAAGGTGGCTCCAGAAATTGGAGAATCGGTCAGTTGAACGAACTTTCCTATTGGAAGAGTAGTTGTGTCACTAGGTTGGGTTGTTTGGCCATCTGGGCCAGTAACACTCTCGGGGCCTAATTTGTCTTCGCTGGTGGGGAAGAAGAAGGAGAAAAATCCATCATCCGTAGGTTCGTTTATATCCTCAGATCGGAACAGAAAATAACCAGTAATTATTAAAATAATTACTCCAACTATTATACTTATTATAATTAATGTTTTTTTGTTCATAATTATGGACACCTACATCCTATTCTTGCATCATAATAACACCCAGGACCCTTTGCGCGGCAGTCCTCTGCTTGTGTTTCCAATTGTTCTAGTTGAGTGTCATCTATCGCGCCACTTTCTACAGCCGTGTCTACTACCTGTTGATCTGGAGTATTTATTATTTCGTTTGTTACTGGTGGTGGGCCAACTGCCGTCTGACTTTCAAGTTTCAACTCCTTTATTTCTAGGTTAATTAAATCAGGATTTATGGTTTCAAGAATTAAATAGGAAGCAATTACTAATAAAAGCCCTAATACTGCTTGGGTTATTCTGGTTTTGGCTTTTTCGGTAGTGCTCATATTTCCTCCAGCCATAATATATTCAAAACCACCCACAGTTATCATAATTACTGCCAAAATGGCAGAGAAAACGATAGAAAATTTTAGAACTTTATCTGCATAAGCACCGAAAGACTGGTCTGTACCTGTTGTTTGTTGAAATTGTGTCGCTCCAGTATTATTCGTTAGGACTGTTGGTTCTTGGGCATTAACAAAAAGGGCAACTGTTACAAATATTAAAACTATGACTATCTTTTTAGTCATCAAAAAATTATTTTAAACTTATTACTTGCAGATTGAAAAATATTAGACATGTTTTGAATTTGCAAATTTACATCAGCCACTCCCGAGCCTTGCTCTGGCTTCTTGAACTCTATAACTCGGGGGTTTTCTGTGGGCAGAATAGTGTTACTATTCATTTCCCATTCGTAACTTAAGTTATTTAAGTTTTCTTTTGAAAAGAAAAACGGCTCGGCAACTACTTTAAGTATATCACTAAACATCTGGAGACCATTTTGGGTGCCGATATGGGACATTATTCCAAAAAGAGGATGGTCTTCATAAAACAAAACAGTTGGTTCGGCCTCGTTTGCAGAAATAATAATTGCTTTTTCAACAGTTACGCTTTCGTCTTTATTGTAAACCTTTAGATTTAAAACATAGTCACCATAGTTTTTAATAGTGAAAGTATTAGAATTTTTTCCATAGCCAGAACCATCTAAATCTTTTTTGTTGTTCAAAGACCACTGATAGAATAGGCTTGAAGAAGGAATCTTCTTTCCATCTAGAAATAAATGTGGAATAGCAACAACCTTAAGATTCGACTCAATCGTTGTTAGGGGGCTTCCTTTGTACCAGTAGGGGGTATATGTTTGTGGTTCAAGTAAGATATCGACATCACTTCCCGAAAGAATTATAGATTTAGATAATTCAACATCGTTTGTGGTATTTATGTATATGGAAAGTGTTTTCTCTTTACCCATTTCTGGTAAAATTACTTCTGCAGTTTTCTTTCCCACTCCACTTTCTATTATTTTTCCATCTAAGACCCATGTGATATCACTTTTGGTTACATCAAAACTGAATGAAGTTATTTTGTAAGTCACTGTTGTTCCAGGGCTTTTGTCTAAAGACATTATATTCACAAAGAAAGTTTCACCAATAGCATTGGCATTTTGTAAAAATCCTAAAAAAAGAAGCGCCGATATTAATAAAAATTTTAAAGTATTATTTTTCATTATTTCATTAATATTCTAACCAAAGTGGCAGTAACGTTTACTGGTAAGATCCCAACAAAGAAATCTATAATACTTCCCCCCGCCACCGTGATAGCTGTTTTGCCGAAGCCCTTACCACCAAATTTTAAGTATAAAATTCCAACAAATATAAAATTAAAGACCACACCAATAAAAGGTATTAAGCCAAGGACATCAAAGAAAAGAGCAAACATTAAGATCAACCAGTTTTCAGAGACTTTGTTCCAGATATTTTTCCAAACAGCCAATTTAGATTGTTTTTTGTCAATTTTTTCTTGTTTGTTTTCTGCCCTGGAACTTTCTAGATCTAATAGTCGTTGATTTTCAATTGTGGTTGCTTCATTCATTGTTTACTTGCGACTTATTTGGTACTGGAGTTTTTTCTTCATCTTCGGCTTCTAGCTCTTGCTTGGCTTTTTTAATTGCCAGAAGTTGGCTAGGGTCTGAGGTAATTATTTGATCCTCTGTGTAGGAGGCAATTATTTTTATTGCGACATGTTTCATTCCAGCAAAAAAGATTCCTTCACCCACATCAGATTCTAGTAATAAAAATTTTTCTTCGTCGGTTAATTTGAATAGATTTTGTAAGTTATCTATGGCGGCTGGAGATTGTTTTAAAAGCACTTGAATAGCTGAGTTGGTAATAATAGGACTTCCATATTGGGACCCCAAAAAGTCTCCAACATCTTGAGTAATAGTTGCTAGTCCTAAATAATATTTTCGACATCTTTTGGCGATGTGGGTTAAAAATGATGCTCCATCTTCAGATTTCATCATCCACCAGGCTTCATCAATAACCAGGAGCCTTTTCTTTAGTTCTCGCCTTACGGCATTCCAAACAAATTGAATAATTAAATACATAGCAACAGGTCGTAAGTCGTCTTCCATGTCGCGAACAGAAAAAGTTATAAAATTATTGTCAATTTCAACATTTGTTGGTTGATTGATAAAACCAGCCCATGTCCCTTGAGTATATTTTTTCATTTTCTGAGCCATTACTTCTGCCCCCTCCATTCCAGCAAGAACTAGTTCTAGGTCTGATAATACCGGAGGAATTTTTTCTGAAAAATCTGCTTCAGGAGTAATATCTCGAGAAGCGTATGTTTCCGTAATTGCTCTGTCTAAGACAGAATCTTCTTCTGGCGTAAGCCCACCTAGCATTATTCTGAAAAGTCCAACCAAGCTAATAATATGAGACCTCAAGATATCAGATGATGCTTCATTTTCTCTTGGTTTTGGTAGATCAAATGGGTTAATGTGATGTTTAGAGCTTAAAGAAATATTAAAATAGTTTCCTCCGACAGCTTGAGTTAGGTATTCATACTCTCTTTCAGGGTCAATAACAATAACATCAGTACCAAGCATTAAAGATCTTAAAATTTCAAGTTTTGTAAAATATGATTTTCCAGAACCAGCCTTAGCGAAAGTTACCGAATTGTAATTTTCCAAAGAAAACCTATCAAAAAGTACTAAGCTATTATTGTGCCTGTTTATACCATAAAGGATACCTTTGTTTGATGTAAGGTCGAAAGATACAAAAGGAAAAAGACTAGACAGGGGAGAAGAATTCATCTTGTTGTGAACCTCTAGTTTATCTGTTCCTAGGGGGAAGGTTGATTCTAGTCCTTCTGCTTGTTGGAATAGGGCCGGCTTTGAGTAAACAAGCTTTGCCTCTAGTGCTGAACGCACTTCTTTTTCAAGTGAGTTTAGGTCGTCTGCGTTGTCGGCATAGATGGTTATGTATAAACCTAAGCTGAACAACCTCTCTTGGGCTTGCTGGAGCTTGTCTCGTAAGTCTTCAAGGTCTTGATGGGCAGTATCTAGCATGGGGTCTCTAATTAGCCCTTTCTCTTCTCTAATATGGATTTGAGATTGCACTTCAGCAACCTTTTTTTGCAATTGTTTTAAAACAGAAGAAGTGTCTACGGGGTGGATAAAAATAGAGATATCGAAGACCTTGTCTAGGTTAATAATTGGAGAGAACCAATTTGCTGAAAGAAATCTTGGATAGGAAAAGATGAAGATAGTTTTTGCTAATTTGTCTCCAAGTTGAACATAGTTTGGTGTGATTTGAAGAGCGGAAGGAGCAATAATATCACGAAGCTCTAAGACTCCGTAGTTATAAATTTCTTCAGGAAAAACAGGCAAGATTCTGTCTTCTTGTTTATTTTGATCTGTCTTATTTTTCTTAAATAATTTTGATAAGTCCATTTTATTATTATTTTACCTCGCTTGGGGAGGGGTCAATTTTAGGAATGCTTGTTTTGTCTCTCTCGCTTGGGTTGTAGAGACCGTGGAACAGTTCTATCAACTCTTCTGTGTTTAGTGGCACAGAACGCACGCCCACCCTAGAAAGACCCTGAATAACTGTATCGACACGTTGTTGTAGTTGAATTTTTTGTTTTTCAAATTCTTCTTTGGGGGCGATATCTTTTTTGTCTCTTTTTTTAAATAGTTTACCGAGAATTTCAGAAAAAGGGTTCTTTTCTGTATGCAAGAAAGCAGGAGTGTAAGGAATTACCACATAGAAATTTTTACTAACAATTTTTGTTGACGAAACAAATTCTTTAACAAATTCTATATATTCTTTTGTTTGTATTTTTAAGAGTTCGTCTGTTTGTTCTTGCTCTCTTTTTCTTAGGGTGTCTAGATAAGTTTCAATGTTTAGACCTTTGGATTGAATAAAAAACTGAACATGGAAGTCTAGGGAGTTTAGAAAGTTTTGGTACTGCAAAACAATTGCCTCCTGTTCTTCTGCAGATTTCAAGGCAAAGTTCAGGGAGGATGTCATTAAGATCATTCTTATTGAATTATCTTTTAAGACCATAGCTCCGTCGCGAATCTCTTTTATGGGTATGAAGTCTTGCGATGGTTTTTTGTTTATTTTTGTTGCCATAGTTTAATTCTCTTTTTTTATGTCTAAACTCCAAGCCAAATCGTCTAGTTTATTTTTTGTTAATGTTGGTGCTGGGATAGAAGATATTTGGACGTTGCTTTTAATTTGTTTTTCCATTTTCTTTTGTTTTTTTTCATTCTTCTTCCAAGTATATATTTTAGCACTTGTAAAATAAGTAAAAGCGCTTTCCATCACCTTAATTAATGGTTTGTTGTTTATTTTATAAAATGCTAGAGCGACAGCTAGGATAGCTACAGGGATAGCAAAGAGAATAAAAAGTAAAAAGGGTAATGCTACGTATAGCAGAAAAATAGCAGCTCCGCCTCCTACAAGATAAAGGAACTGTTTTAGGGTTAATGGTCCAAAAATCTTGTCTTCAACTTCAATAAATTGTGGTACTTGGAAACGCATAAATGCTTAAATTCGAAATCCGAATATCGAAATTCGAAACAAATTATAAATTCTAATATCTAATGTTCTAAATTTTATGTTTTGTATTTTGGTCATTTTGATTTTGATATTGTTTGTTATTTCGTGCTTCGTTTTTAGTGCTTAATCTAGGGGTTCTCTATATGGGTCAAATTGCTTGGTTTTTTCAGTAGGTTTCGACCTAAAAACCTTTTCCTTACTTCTTTCTTCAAAAATATTCTTGCCCGCCGTAGTTTCAACGGAGGCGGGTTTTCTCAAGTCTGCCTTAGCAGGGGCGGGTTTGTCCACAGGAATCTTGGCGGGTGCTGGCAAAATCGTTTCTTCGTCTCCAAACATTTGTTGTGGTTTTATGAGCTGTTCCATTACTGGTTCTGCTTTTTCGTTATGTATTTTGCGGAGTGATTCGCGAATTTTAGAAAAAATTTGATCGTTTATTTTGTGGGCAATTTTACTTGCTAGTCCTTTGTCTATGTCTAGGCGTTTGGCTAGATTAGAAATGAACCGATCTGGGTGGGTAAGGCCGAGCATTAAAAGACCTGTTTCGTCTGCCACAATTCCTGTTTTTTCGGTGGAGATTTGCGCTTCTTTTCCAATAGCCATCAAAATATTCGCAGTGTTTACACTAGAATACGCCTCTCGTACATCTTCGGGAAGCTTCTTTTTTCTTTCTAATAATTGTTGTGGTGTTAGTTTTATCATTTTATATTTTAATGAAGACCATATGAGTTTAACGTGTTTCTACCATCCGGAGATCGCGTCCATTTGGCAAAGCGTCTATTGTCTATTGACTCAAGGTATGCAGTTAAGGCACTAATGTTACTAGCTCGACTATCAGCGATAAGGTTTTTGATGAACTTGTCATGTACGTTATCTGTTCGGTCTTCCATTTTCTTGATGTGTCCGCCATGGAAGTTTTTATAAGTAGCTTCTCTAATATCCAAAGTGTTTTTTGTGCTTGCTGAATCAAAATAGATTTCATCAAGTTTCTCTATGTCGTTGGCGGATACTTTTGGTACAGCTGCTATTCTGTCGGCTTCTTTATCGGCATACTGCCAAGCAAGACTCTTAACATCTTTTGTTGATGCTCCATGTCTTTCCATTAATTTTTGGCTAGTAGCGATGCCTTCAGAAGTAAGACCACCTTCCGGTTTCAAGTCTTTAAGTTCAGCGAGTCGTTGAGTCATAGCAACTCTATTAAAACCACTAGCTGTTCCAACCATATTTTTTAGTTGGTTCGGACTATAATTTTCATATTTCTTCTTAAGTTCATCAATTTTTCCTCTATTTGCCGAGAGTAGCTTTTCAGAACCAGTTACCATTGATTTTAGGGGTAGTACCTTGCCAACAGCTCTTCCTGCTTTAGACTGACCAAGTGCTCCCGCGGCTGTTCCAGCAAGAAAACCAACACCTTTGGCTGGCATAGCTGCAGACCTTCTTAATCCTCCTTTCCCAATTCTTCCAGCATATCCTTGTGCTTTTCCGGACAATGTTTTTCCCCATTTCATGGTTGTGTCTGCTCCGGCTGCTCCCATCAGTTTTGATACAGTCAATGTTCCTAACATAAGAATAATTAAAGTGGCATAGTTTACTAAAATACCAACACCCTCCCCTTCAAAAACAAACTTAGCAAAACTAGCACCCTGTGTTGCAAATAAGGTATCAAAGCTTCCTTTTTGAATGGTTTGGGCTGTTAAGTAGAACATAAAGAGGAAAGCAGGGGCGAAAAAAGATTGACTAAATAATTTACTCCACCACTGTTTGGCGTAACTTTGCCCTTGCGGTATGGCCATGGCTACAAAGGCGAGCGGTGCTAAGATTATTAAAATACTTAAAAATACTGAACGAATAATAAACATAAGAGCACCAGCAAAAAGAACAAATGCTGCAATAAGAATTATTACAATTCCAAAAACAGAAATCATCACTATCTCTACAAGAGTCGTTGCTTCTCCACCTAAACTAAAATTGGTATCTTTAGTGTAAGCTATTGTTTGAAGCTTAAGCCCACTTGCAAAAATTGCAGACAAAGACGAATCTTCAGTTGGTTTCATGGCTGTATAAAATTGGTCAGCAAGCACATTTGAGGCATTGATAACAGTTTGTCCAATTACAAAACTAAAATTTACCAAGAGGGCAATAATAATAACCTTCATTAAAAGTTCTTTTGCTCCGCGTCCACCAAGCTGAAGAATGGTTGAAATACCGATATAAATAAGAATAAATATGAAAGCCAAGTTTGCTAAGTCCCTGGAAATACCCCAACCTTCTTCTACTATCTTGTTACCTGAAAAGTTTGTGTTGTCTATTGCTGTTTTGATACTTATGTCGAACAATGTTCCAGCAACAGATAGAACTTGTTCAGCAACGGAAAGAACCAAAGTTCCGAGCGTGGCGACACCCGTATTCATCCACACAATAGGATTAAGCTCAACTGCATAAGTAACACAAGGTGTTACTATAAGCAATATTAAAATGTAGGGTAAGTATTTTCTCATTGTATTTCTATTGTGATAGATTCTGTAGCAGAAAGCCCAGTATGATTGGTTACCCTTAATCCAATAGTTTTTTCTCCAATTGTATCGAATAAGACTACAATAACCGCGGGGTTGGTAGGGGCATTAGGGAAGCTGAGAGTGGTTAGTTCTCCGTTAATTTCAAAGGTCTGCTCGAGTAATGCACTGTCGAACCCAACGCCTCCAAACCCGTTTCCAATTGCTGTAGTTGGCGTAGAGGCTTCTACTGTTGTTAGATACATGTCATATGTTCCGTTGTTATCAAAATCCCATTCATATACAGCAATTTGGTTTGCTGTTGGGCTTGTAGCATCCAAAGTGAAATAAGTTCCCACTTCTGCTGAAACAGGTGCTTCAATTTGGGCTAATGGTTCCGTTGTACTTTGGTTTCCTGTGGAGTTGTTTACTGGTGTTGGAATGTCTGGATCTGGAACATCGGCGTCATCTCTGCCGAAGCTAGCGTTAGATGCATAGTCGTCTGTTTCTTCTTGGCTTCCAATATTTTTTAACTCCCTTACCCCTTCTTGAACAAGTCTATTAACTAAAGCATCTGTAATTGCTACCACATAAGATTCCCACTCCTCATTTGATATTAGCCACTGAAGGTCTTTTGTAACGCTAACATTTGCAGCATTTGCTATCATATTTCCTGGTGTTAGGGTATGCCATTCCTTACAGTAGCAGTCATCAGAAATATCTTCTTTTCTTATTTGGTCACTTGGGGATATTGCATAGCTTCCTGCTCCTGTACAGCTCACTAAAATACATACTTTATCGTTCAAGAAACCAGAACTAGATTCGGCTTCGGCCAGAGCAGCTTCTTTTGCCTTTTCTTCACTTTGGAATTTTTCGTCTAGAGTCATTAGATAAAGCCCATATGGGTTGTTTTGGCTTTCAGACATTTTAAGCCAAGCAGACCACCCTCCATCTTCAAAGTCGTTCATAAAGGAATCAAAGTTTGCGCCAATATCACTTAAAGTACACCGAACTTCATTTTTAAACGGCTTCGGGTTTTTCAAAGACATGTTTATGTTCATTCCCCAGCCAGGCTGACACAGCCCTGCCATAGTTCTTGGATCCAGAAGTTGTCCTACCGCAGAGTCTCCTGCTCGTATGGCTGTATCTTCAAAGAATTGACCGAAGTCATTCACAAATTGTGGCTCCTCTCCTCCTTGTACCCATGTAATAAGTTGATTTGTCATAGTATCCAAGAGAATTTTCCTAAAAGCTTGCATTGCAATATTTAGAGCCTTACCAATTAGAGTCTCGCTTAAATCGGTTGTTTCTATAGCGAGGCTTGCTGCATTAGCTGCTGCCTCTGCTGCTGTTTGTGCTAGTGTTGCTGATGTATGGGCTACATCAACGACAGGTAGTCCTGTGGCATTAGTCTTTTTAGGATAAAAAAGACCATTTGTTAGAGATAAACAAAACAGAACAAGTAAAATTGTAGTGACTGGTTTTTTTATGAAGTTGTTGTTTGTGGCAGATAGCATTTAAATTTTGTGTTCTTCAACAAGGTTTATAAAATCTTTCAGTAGTTGAACCACTTCTTCTCTTATTTTCTGATTTTCTTGAAGAGCTAGAACTGTTTTTAGCGGATCATTATTTATTTCTTTTACGCTTTCATAAACCTTTTTTGTGGCTATAAAAAGTTCTACTTCTCTTTTGTGAATTTCAAGAAAATCAGTCGGAATAGTAATTTTTTGCATGTTTTCTATGGAGACATCGTAGAAGTTTAGGTATTCATCAACTTTTTTAAAGTTTCGTGTTTGTATGGCATCTGCCAAAATGTCATCTTCAGAGATATTTGGATATGGATTTGTTGGAATTGCTTGAGCAATAGCTTCAGCATATTTTTGAACTGATGGATACGTGTTGTCGTAAGTAATTTTAAAGGTTGACTCTGGAACTTCTACGTTAAACTCAGCAATAAATTGCAGAAGATTACTTCCAGTATTTGAATCTAACAAGGTAAATGGATCGGAAAGATCTTTGTCACCAAGTTGAGACGGATCTTTAATTTGCCAAGCCATTACTTCGGCAAGGTTTTGAGTAAGGTTACCACCTTCGGTTTGAGGAATATCTGAATCTAGAAAAGTATTTTTTGTGTCTTTCTTACCAGTTTTAACATTTGAAGCAAAGTCTGTTGGGCTGTAACCTAGTCGCGTTTCTTCACCGTCTTTATATCCATCTTTGTCTGTGTCTGGGTTGTTGGGGTCTGTATTCCAAAGTGTTTCTTCCCAATTTCTTAGTCCATCGTTGTCGCTATCCAATACAGCACTTTGTCCCATATCTGCAGAGAGAAGGGAGGATGCAGTGCGTTCATAAATAGTGTTTGGTTCTGGTTTTTTAAACACAAAAAACCAACCTACTACGACAAACACCGCCAGCACAAGCAGGACTATCGAAATTGTTACTATTCGATTTTTCACAATAAAATTATACCATTTTTTTGGCTTAAATTATCACTATTTTTGGGTGTTTGTGTGGATATTCATTAATTGTTGACTTTTCTGAAATAAAATGCTTTAGTTTTGCTAGAAACTATATTGAAAGTTACTTTGAAATCTAAATTTTGTGGAGGTTGTGAAATGAAAACGAGAGAAGGCTTATGGATTTTTGCCATATTATTCTTTTTTCTTTTGTGTGGTTGTTCAACAGCTATGACAAAAAAAGGAAGAATAGAAAGGGACTTTGCTTTAATAGAAAAAGAACTATTTACCGAGAACTTGGAAACGATAGCGCTATATAATTGCGTTCAGTCTGGAGTATTAACTCCTGAGGCTTGCGCGAATAAATATAGTTTTCATGCTGATGCTGTATCGAACCAAGACGGTTTGGTTATAAAAAGTAGGACAGTAACAACTATCAGTGAGTCTGATAGTGCCAGCATGGTTTTTGGTTCTAGCGGAGGAAGTCCTAGATTGGATTGGAATTACTGTAATATTGGATTTGATCCAGTTAATTTGCAAAGAAAACTAGGTTCTGATGAAAGTGTTAGTGTTCTTTTGGAAGATTTACGGGTTAAGATGAAGACTGGGTCCAAGAGGGAAGTTTTTTGTACTCTTCGAGGTGGAGATCCAGGACACGCTGTTGTTCTCGGATCAAGTGGGCCAAGATGGGTTAAGGCTTGCGGAAACCCTATTGTGGAGATCTATGTGAATCCAGCTTTGGCCAATATTGTACCCAAGGAGAAGACAACAACAAAAACCGTAGAGGTTTTTGGGGAAAGAAAACCAAACTTCAAATCTTTTTATCGACCCAACATGGGAGAAGCATATAAAGATGCTGCTCCTGGAACTTGGGCAGGAGAGGCTTGGGGTTTAACGAAAATTTTTGATGGAGTTGCTGCTGCTGCGATTGGCGGTTATTTCTATGAAAAAGGACAAGCGGCAAGGCGACCGGATCAGAACAGTACCACCACTAATTTTACTGGTGGTAATGCTGTGGCAGAAGGAGGAAAGTCAGGTGCAGTTTCTAATTCTAAATCTAACTCTTTGACCAATTCTTCAGCTAGTGCTTCTTCTGCGAGCACAGACGGTGAAGACGGTGATGACGGGCAAGATGGAAGAGATGGTTCTGATGGCACAGACGGTGAAGACGGTGATGACGGGCAAGATGGAAGAGATGGACGAGATGGTACGGATGGAACAGATGGACAGGACGGGACAGATGGTGGTGACGGAGAAGATGGTCCTTCTGGAGCCACTGGCGACCAAGGTCCTGCTGGTGCCACTGGTGATCAAGGTCCGACTGGTGCTGCTGGTAATGACGGAAATCCTACGGGTGCTACTGGCGAGGGTGGTCCTTCTGGTGGATCTCCATAAAACAAAAGCTCTAGTGAAGTTTTCTTATTTCACTAGAGCCTATTCTTAAGTCTTGAATAAATAGTATTAAAGGTTTAAGAGTAGATTATTAAGTAAGAAAAAAAGTATGAAAAAAATAATAACAATAGTATTTTTAGGATTAATCTTGATAGCCACGCCTCTTAGTGGTGTTTTCGCGTTGAATAACGATTCTTTAGATTACGACACCTTAAGAGTAGGAAACATCACTAGAAATCCAGATACCACTAGCGATTATTGGGGAACCTCTTTATTTGCCAGTCCGGGTGATGTTTTGTCTTTTGCGATTTATTATCACAATTCTCATGATCAAATTGCTAAAAGCTTAAGAGTTAAACTTACTCCTAAAGCGTCTTATAAAGGTACAACTCATATTTTTGAAGCAAAGGTCTGGGCAGATTATAGGCAACCATCTTACGGAAAGGTAACAATTTGGACAGATGAGCCAACAACCATTGAGCATGTTGCAGGTTCGGTAAAATGGAAGCCAAACCAAATGGTTCGTGACTCTAGAATGCTATTGAATAATCAAAATACAAATAATATTTTTGAAGAACAAGGAATATATTTAGGAGATATTAAATCCGGGTGGAGTTATCAGGGAAATGTTATGGTTGGGTTTAAGGTTCCCGAGGAGGTAATTGTTGAACCATTGCCAACATACGTACCAACATACGTACCAACACCTGTACCACCAGTTGTTCCTGTAGTGCCTGTTGTTAAAAAAGATATTTCTATTGAGAAAGAAGTATTCAACATCAGTAAACCAAATGGAAACAACGAAGTGGTTGGTGCTTTGAATGGCGATTTGATTCGCTTTACGATAAAAGTGAAAAACATAGGAGAGACAATGTTAAGAGATGTAGAAATTAGAGATAGGATAGATCCAAATTTTAGACTTGTAAATGAATTAGATAAAAATAGCGACAAAGAAAATACTAGAAAATTAGTTTGGAGAATTGGTAGTTTAGATGTGGGGGAAGAAAGCCGTGTCTTTTTTGAAGTGCTTGTCGCTGAAGACGCACCACTAGAAGCCATTCTTAGAAACGGAAAAGACAGAACAGTTGTTGAGGTGGGCAGTATTTTAAGAATATCTAATGAGGTTTTAGTGAAAGTTACCGACCTAGAAGAGCTTGGAGCTTCTATTCCTGGTGGGCCAACTGGCGGGGAGGCAGGGCTTGGATTTTTAGGTATTGGATGGAAGAAAATTTTTGCAATTGGCCTTATTTTTGTGGCTCTTTTCTTGATTTTCTACTCTATTTATCGGCTTTTTGAGGATAGGTAAAATCCTTGACAAATACCCTAAAATAGTATATAATTGAAACAGAATTCAAAATCTTTGACATATGCCTAACAGGGCGAGGAGGTACAAATGGAAAGAACAAGTTTGACAAGGAAAGAGTCCTTGAAGGGATTGGGTGCAACTATTGTACTTGGTATAATTTGTATTTTTTTGTTGGTTTGCCAGGGGTGTGCTACTGGATCGAGAATTGATGAAATGCAACCAATTCTGCGATCTCGAACCGGAGATCCCAGAATGGGATTGATTATCATTTCTGGTACCAATTCTGCTATCATTGAGTTTTATGATAGGGCAGGGAGACTGGTGGAGGAATGGAGCGAGGCTGGAGCCAGCCCGCACATGACCATCAATGGGAGGTATCAAAAGCGAGTGTATCGGTACACTTTGCCTGTTGGAAGTTATCGAGGTAAAATTCGCCCATTCTACTACAAGAGATTCCCAAAGAGGAGACTTGTTGAGATGCCGGTCAGAAATTTTTCAGTACGCGTCGATGAGAAATGTGATACTTATGACCGTGAGCATACTATGTCGCATTGGGGATGGGTTTTGAAAATCAATGTGGGAAACATTCCTCGAGAGCACACGGTTTTGCCGAAGGTGGACATAAGCGGAACAGGTCTATTTAAAATTTTATTGGACTTTGTTCGATAAGGAGGTCGAGATGAACAGAAATGTTTTAGTTTTTTTCTGTCTGGTAATTTTTCTTTTTGGGTGTGTGGCGCAGAGACCACAAGTTGTGATTAAGGATTACAACAACGCTTCGGAATTGTCTAAGCAAGAGTTCGAGGCGGTTTGGCCCAACCCGCAGATCCACGGGACGCCGACCATGAAAAATCCTCATGTTGTCATCTTTAAGGCTCGAGATGATGATATCCAGCGTGAGATAAGTATGAACGACGGAACTCCGTTGGTGGTGAAACCTGGGGGGGTTAGTGCCAATCAGTATCTGCCAACTGGCATCCATAAAGTGGTTGTCAAACGTTGGCGAGACATTCCTCCTTTTGGTAAGGAGGAATTGGATGATCAAATCTTTCTAATTCGGATTAGAAAAGATGGGCATCGTGCTCAAATCATCACCCTTCGGTGACCCAGTCGTTCGACCGGGCAAGTTAAAATAAAACAAAAACAGCTCCTAGGAGCTGTTTTTCTATTTTACCTATTCGTCACGATCGTAGTATTTAGGTAAAATAGATTTTATTGAATTTTTTTATATATTTTTATATAAACATTTCCAGTCTTCTAAAGATAAGTCTTCAGCGCGAATTTTCTCACTTAATCCGCATTTTATTAAACACTCGGTGTTTAATAGTTGTAGATTATTTTTGAGCATCTTTCTTTTTTGCGAAAAACCTTGTTTTACAAGGCTAAAAAACTCTTTTTCATCTATATTTTTAAAGAACTTTTTAGAGATATTATTTATTTTTATAACCACCGAGTCTACTTTTGGTTTGGGAATGAAGTGTTTGGCGGAAACATTTTTAACAATCTTCGGTTGGCCATATGCCTTTATACTTACAGACAAAATGCTTTCCTTTCCATCTTTTGCTAGGATTCTTTCTCCAACCTCTTTTTGAATCATAAAGACTATCATGCTTGGTTGTTTTTCAGCACTTAAAAAATATTTCAATAGGTGCGAAGTAAGGTAGTAGGGAATGTTGGCAACAAGCTTGTATCCATTGTCCACAAGAGAACAATTACTAAGATTAAATTTTAGTATGTCATTATGAACTAGTTTTAAGTTTTTTTGGTCTTTAAAATTATTTTGAAGTAGATCAAAAAGTACTTTGTCTTTTTCAACAGCAAGAACTTGTTTGGCTTCTTTAACAAGTTCTTCGGTGAGTATTCCTTTCCCGGGGCCCACTTCTAAAACAGTATCACTCTTAGTGACTTCAGCAATCTGAACAATGTCCTTTGCTATATTTGAAGATGTTAAAAAATTTTGTCCTAACTTTATCATAATCGTATGCTATCTTGTCTAATAAAAAATAAACAGAGTAATATTTCTGCTAAACGTTTGCGCGCTTCGCAAGCCTAAGTCGTAAAAAGCAAATTATTAATCAGCGTTATTAAAACTCTAAATAATTAGTCGTGGACACATCGTCCAATCCTTGATCAAATAATTCTATTGGGATTTCGTTTAAAAAACGAGAAGGTCTGTTTAGTTGTTTTCCTCCAAAAACCATTCGACTATGCGAAAAAGAGAGGTGTAGTTTTTCTCTGGCGCGAGTAAGGGCGACATAAAAAAGTCGTCTTTCTTCCTCTTCGTTAAATTCTCCGGGTTTCTCATATGGGAACAATCCATCTTCAAGCCCGGTCACAAAAACGCAGGGGAACTCTAATCCCTTGGCGGCATGAATTGTCATTAGGCGGACAAATCCTTTACTATTTTTGGAATTTTTTATAGAGTCTTGGTCGCTGATTAGAGAAACATCTTCCAAGAATTTTTCTATTCCTTCTTGGGGCTCCATCTTGCTATATTTTGTACTCAAAGTAATCAACTCTTTCAAGTTGTCGATTCTCATCATTCCTTCTTCAGAGCCGTCACTTAAATGTTTTTGATATCCACTTTCTTTTATGATGTAAATAAGTGTACTGGCCAGGGTTCCACCAAGGGCTTTTTGCTTTACTTCAGCCAAAAATTTAAAAAAAGATAGTATCTTTTTTTGTCGGTCTGTGGAGAGAGTTTTTCCCGAAAGATGGCTTAACAAGGAGCTTTTTCCTAACCCTCTTGGTGGTTCGTTGATAATCCTTTCTAAGCTTATTAGGTCGTTTAGATTCAGCGCAGATTTTAAATAAGCGATAACATCTTTAACCTCTTTTCTTTCAAAGAACCTAGTTCCGACCACTTGATAGGGTACATCGTTGGCAATAAAGGATTCTTCAATTACTCGAGATTGAAAATTGGCTCGATAAAGAACAGCAATATCTTTGGGTTGAAATGACTGAGTAGAGAGTTTTTTGGTTACCCTAGCAATGAATTCAGCTTCTTCTTTTTCATTTGAGGCATCATAAATAATCAATCCTTGGCCACTGTCTAGCTTAGAGAAGAGGTTTTTTGGTTTACGCATTTTATTTTTTTGGATTACAGCATTGGCAGCATCTAAAATTTTTTGAGTAGAGCGATAGTTTTGTTCCAACATGACAACTTTGGCATTGGGCCAGTCTTCTTCAAAATTTAGTATATTTCCAAAATCTGCTCCCCTAAAAGAGTAGATGGATTGGTCTTCGTCTCCAACCACACAAATATTTTTATTCTTCTGAGCAAGAAGTTTGGTAAAAATATATTGAGAATGGTTTGTATCTTGGTATTCATCTACCAATATATATTGCCATCTGTCTTGGTATTTTTCTAAGATCTCTGGGCGGTTTCTAAAAAGATAAACTGTTTTAGAAATTAAATCATCGAAGTCAGCGGATTTTTGTCTTTGTAAGCTTTTTTCGTATTCTTCCCAAACAGAAGCAACTGTCTTTGGGAAATAGTCTATTCCAGCATCTTCGGTGTATTCTTCTAAAGTAATTAGATTGGACTTCTGTTTGGAGATGATAGAAAGCATTTTTTTGGGTTGAAACTGTTTAGGATTTATTTCTAAAGTTTTTAAACAATTACGGACTATTTTGAGAGAGTCTTCTTTGTCAAGAATAGAAAAACTACTGGGTAAACCCACAACGCGCCCGTTCTCCCTTAAGATGCGTGCACAGATGGAGTGAAAGGTGCCAATTGCAGGAGATGTGGTTATTAAATCACGAACGCGTTCTTTCATTTCGTTGGCGGCCTTGTTCGTAAAAGTAACTGCCAAAATTTGGCTAGTTTTTACTTCGTTTTGAATTAGATTTGCTATTCGGTGAGTAATAACTTTTGTTTTTCCGGCACCAGCTCCGGCAACAACCAAAAGGGGACCATCTTTGTGGAGCACAGCTTCTTTTTGGGGCTCGTTTAGTTCTTTTAGGATATCCATGCACTATATAGTAGCATAAAATGCTGTGTGGACAACTTGTTGCTTTTTCGCTTGTTTTAGATATAATTAGGGATGTTCTGAAAAGTCGGTTAATTGAGAGAAAATGTTGTAAAATAAGGCTTATTTTAAATAAATTAAAAGCCCCTAGCAATATAAGGGGCATCAAAAAGCATATTGTCTCTACACTCACAATTCTAGTGTTTCTGGGTGTTTTTGGTCTTGCTGACGTTTCTACGGCTGAAGCAGGATTTTTTTCATTTATAGATAAATTTTTTGGAGGCAATCAAAAAGAAACTGAAATTGTTGTTCAAAATTCTCAGACAGCCACTCTTCTTAAATCAATTATAAATCCAGATCCTTCTGCAGGAAAAGGAGGAGGTGGAATTAGCATTGTAAACCAAAGCGCACTACTTGCCGATACTGGTCCTTTAGGGAGCATTGCTGATATAGAAGAAAGGATTTCAAATTCAGATAGAATTAGTGTGTATGTTGTGCGAGAAGGAGATAGTCTTTCGCAGATTGCAAAAATGTTCGGAGTAAGCATCAATACAATTATTTGGGCAAACGATATTACTCGCGGAGACTTGATTCGTACCGGTCAAGTTCTTATTATTCTTCCGGTTACGGGAATAAAATACACAGTTAAGAGTGGAGATACTGTTTATTCTATCGCCAAAAAATATAAAGGCGATGTTCAAGAAATTATGGAATATAACGATTTGTCTTCCAGCGCCAGTTTAGTTGTTGGGGAAGAAATTATGATTCCTGATGGGGAAGCAGCTTATCAGCCAGTATATAGTAATACTAGTACCTTGGCACGCGGTACGGGTGGACCAAACTATAATGGATATTATTTACGACCTATTTCTGGTGGAAGAAAAAGTCAAAACCTCCACGGATACAATGCTGTTGATCTTGCGACTTATTGTGGTGCACCGATTTTGGCTTCTGCTACTGGTGATGTGATTATTAGTAAATCCTATGGTTGGAACGGTGGGTATGGTAATTATATTGTAATTAGCCATACCAATGGCACACAGACTCTCTATGCTCACAACGGTAGCAATATCGTTTCTGGCGGGTGGCATGTGGTGAAAGGACAAGTGATTGGCTATGTTGGTTCTACTGGTAAGTCTACCGGTTGTCATGTTCACTTTGAGATTCGTGGCGCCAAAAATCCTTTTTAGGGTTTTTTGTTTTTAGATTTTAACTTTTGTCTACGATCGTAAACAAATGAAATATGGACTTTCGGTTGTGGGAATGTTAGTTTAAATAAAGTCTTTAAAAAGGGATTCTTAACTTAACAAGAGGAGAATATTGATGACTAAGTGTGAAGATTGTGGAGGTAAGATAGACTATGGCGATCCTGTTGAATATGGTGAGCCCCCGCGCATTGCCCGTGCCTGCGAAAAGTGTCGCAGGTTGCATTTTATGGGCCATGGAGAATGTAAGGCGATAAAGAGTGATAGTGGTAAGAAAGTGTATTACCTTGAAGACGGAAGAATAGTTGAGGAAAATAAAAAATAAAAAACCAAACCTCACAATCCAGTCATCCGACCAGACAAGTTGTGGGGTTTTTAATTTGTCTTTGGGCGGTATTGGAGGGCTTCAAAAATGTGATTTTCTGAAATGTTTTCACTAGATTCAAGGTCCGCAATGGTGCGGGCCTTTATATTTTTAAACCTTCTTGTCCAGCTTTTTTACTAAGATATTTTTCTAATACTTGTCTTATTTCCTCACCGTCCGTCATTGCTTGTTCTAGATCAGAAGAGGACGATGTAAATATTCCATAGTCAATTTTGTTTCTATTGGTACTCATTTTTTGTAGTCTTATGAATTTTTCGTTGAGATTGGGTTGACTTAAGATGATTTGGACTGCCTTGATGATAGTTTTATGATGATCTTTGCCCTTAGCTCTGTATCCCTCTGATTTTAGAACAGAATCACACATTTTTCTTATGGCGTCATAGATGTTTTTATAAACAAACTCCGTGTCAAATTTTTGCAGTGCTGCTTTTTTTGCGTCTTCAAAAAAACAAGAGCCACGATTAAACTCTGCTCTCACCGCATCAAGAGACGCAGGTTTTGAAAATGACTCAATCTTCTTAGATTGTTTTAGGTCTTGCAAGTTTATTTAAGTTTCCTTTTATAGCTATTTTAGGTTCTTCAAATATTTCTGTAATAAAAAAATCTTTTTCATTAATTTTTTCTAGAATATCTTTTTCAGTGAATAGATGGTGGTTTATTGCTCTATCTATTTCATCCTCTGTTATTGAAAGTTTTCTGGTTAAATTGTCTTGATCTGCTTCCCCAATTAACATAAGATCAATGTCGCTTTGTCCGTTTTCTTTATTTTTAGCTATCGAGCCAAAGACAAAAGCATATTTGATATTGGTAAATTCGTCCAAGACTTCTTTTAATTTAAATTCAAGCCCAATTGTTTTGGAAATAATTTTTTTTATTTCTTCATATAAAACATAGTTTTTATTCAACTTAAAAAAACGCAAGTTTCCCTTACGTTCATCTGCAAGAATGCCTTCTTCAACTAAATCGTTTAGTATCTTTTGATATTGTCCGGGTTTTTTGCCAAGGATATTTGCTATTTCACCTAAATAATATTCTTTTTCAGGATCTTTAAAGAGTAGATTCAACACCTCTCCTTTGCCATTTTTTAATATATCCAACATGATATCTTAATTTTATCACATATAATCATATACAAAAAGTATATAATCATATACAAAAAGTATATAGTTTTTAAAAAAGAACGCATTTAGCTCGTTTTCGGTCTATATTGAAGAGCTTCGAAGATATGGTTCTCTAAAATATTTTCACTAGCGTCAAGGTCTGCGATGGTGCGGGCTAGTTTTATTATTCTGTGATATGCGCGTGCTGAAAGATCTAGTCTTTTGGCTGCTTGATCTAGTGCTTGGCGAACTGAATTTGAAAGTTGGGCAAATTCTTTGAGGTGTCGCACATTCATTTCGCAATTGGTTATTATATTTTTTCCGCCCGAGGCGGATCCGCCTTTGGCGGAAAATCTTTTTTCTTGAATCTTTCTTGCCCCCACAACTCTTTTTTGAATCTGGTCAGATTTTTCTGACGTAATTTCATCTTTAGAAAGTTTTTCAATTTCTATCTGGGGAACATCTAGCCATAAATCTACCCTATCTATAATTGGCCCTGATATTTTTCTTTGATACCTTAAGAGATCTCCTTGCGAACAGATACATTCTTTTACACTAGAACCCAAGTTGCCACATGGGCAGGGGTTCATGGCGCAAATTAAAATAAACCGAGCGGGGAACTTTAATGAGCCACGCGCTCGAGAGATGGTTACTACTCCATCTTCCAAAGGTTGGCGAAGCGCTTCAATAACTCGGCGTTCAAAAAGAGGGAATTCGTCTAGAAACAAAACTCCTCTGTGGCCCAAGCTAATTTCTCCCGGTTTGGGCCATGTGCCACCACCTACGAGCGCTACATATGAAGATGTGTGATGGGGAGCGCGTAAAGGGCGTGAGGTAATATATGGACCGTCTAGTACACCGGCCACGCTGTGTATCTCTGTGGTCTCTAGTGTTTCTTCAAAAGATGGGGGAGGGAGAATGGTAGAGAATGCCTTAGCTAGCATAGTTTTTCCAGTTCCCGGAGGACCAATCATGGCGACATTATGGCCACCAGCGGCGGCAATTTCCAAACCACGTTTAGCTGTTTCTTGGCCTTTGATATCGGAGAAATCTAATAAGTTTTCAAATTTATTTTCAAATTTTATGGTGGTTTCGGGTTGTTTTTCTATATTCTCCTCGTTTTCTAGGTGGTTTATTAATTCTTTTATAGATTTAACTCCGTAAACATCTAGCCCTTTGATAAGGGCGGCTTCCTGAGCATTTTCAAGAGGCAAATAGATTTCTTCAAAACCTTTATCTTTTGCGGTGCGAGCTAGACTTAAGGTACCCTTTATTGGGCGAAGTGTTCCATCTAGTCCAAGTTCACCAAGAAACATTTTCTTTTCGGTAGAGAAGTTTACTTGGCTAGAAGCTAAAAGAAAAGAGAGGGCGATAGCTAAATCAAAAACCGGCCCTTCTTTTTTTATGTCGGCCGGTGCCAAAGATATAGTTATTCTTCTGTTCTTTTTTTGAGGAGAATTAAAGCCGTTGTTTTTAATTGCAGCTGAAACACGGTCTCTAGATTCATCTACTGCTTTGTCAGCTAGTCCAACGATAGAAAAATGATGCAAGCCCTGTGCAAGGTCTATTTCTACATCAATAATTTTTCCCTTGAGTCCGAGCGTTTGCCCAGAGTGAACTTTAATAGCCATTAGACTAATTAAACCACTCTACGCGTGTTTGATGCAAGTGGTGGCTGTGGGGTTGGCGTTTAGTCTATTCTCTTCAATTTTACATCCTTCTTGGCAGATACCATATTTTTTATTTTCAATTCGTTCTAGAGCTGCCTTCACTTCATTTAATCTGTCCTCAAGTTCTTTTTCAAGGGCTTCTTTTGTTTGGGACTCTTCAAAGACGTCAGCTAATTCAGTTATGTCTGACGGCATTATATTTAAATCGTCTCTATTTGTTTTCCAGTCGTCTGGGTTGTCTGGATCAACGTGAGCTATTGCAGAAAGCTCCTTCTCTAGTGCTACCTTTTTTTCTTCAAGCAGTTTTTTAAATTTTTTAGTATCCATTTTGATATTTTATTATGAAAACTTATAAAGCACAAACCGGTTGATAATTTCTTCAAGAGATTGTTGGTCTTCGGTGATGATTAAGTGTTTCTTATTAAATATTGTATAAAGTAACAAAGTTTCTTTTACCCCGCCTGGCGTGGCTTTTTCCAACACCCTTACATTTTGATTTTTGATTATCCTGTCTACAAATATGTTGGCCGTGCTAAAAGGTGTTTTTTTGGCTATAAAGCCTAGATCTGTTGTGAGATCTTTTTCCCAGCGAAGCATCCCTGAAAAAATATTGTTGTATTCGTTTTCTTTTATTTCAAAAATTAAAATAGGATAATTTTTATCCGTACTTAAGACACCTAAAAGAAAATCGTCTTCGAGAAATGTTGTGATTAGGGTGGGAGCTGATGATTTTAAGAAACTTAAAAATTCTACTGTAGTCAGATAGTCCTCGCCATCTTTTATGGTGATATAAGCCAAATCGCCCGGAGTGTATGTTTGAATTAGTGACTTTTCAAATTGAAGTAGTAGGTCTTCTATGCTTGTTTTAGATAGTTTGATTTCTTTTTGGGCAGGAAGAAAGGGTCTAGGTGCTTGAACCATTGTTAGTTGTTGGTCGGAGTCATCTTTTGTGAATAAAAAAATGCTACTAGCAACGACAATAACTAAAACCATTCCGATGCTCCAAATAAGGATAGTTTTGGTGTTGAGAGTGGATTGTTTTGGTTTGGTTTGCTGGCGGTTTTCTTCTTGTTGTTTTTGGTAAACATCAGCAAGCGTTACTTCCTTTTTTTTCATCACCTCCGACATATCCGACTTGAATGTTCGGATTGTGTGAAGAGTTTTATTGTTTTTGCCCTTCGTTTCGTTTTGGTTGTTTTGATTTGGCATAATTAGGCTTGCCCGCCGGAGCCTTGGCGAAGGCGGGGTCTGCTTGTTTAATAGACAAGCTTATTTTACCTTGTTCGTCTACGTTTTTTATCTTGACAGGGACTATTTCTCCTTCTTTTAGTATATCAGTAACATTATCAACTCTGAAAGGAGCAATTTCTGATACGTGCACGAGCCCTTCTTGTCCTGGTTTAATTTCCACAAAAGCACCAAAATCCATTATTTTTATGATTTTACCATTAAAACTTTCGCCAACTTTTGGTTCGTAGGTTACATCTTCTACCATTTCCTTTGCTTTTTCTAGTCCTTCTTTACTAGTGCCGGTGATGAAGACCCTTCCATCTTCATCGATGTCTATTTCTACTCCAGCTTCATCAATAATTTTGTTAATTACTTTACCCCCTGGGCCGATAAGTGCCCCTTTCTTTTCGGGATTTATTTGGAGGATAACTATTTGTGGAGCATGTGGTGATATTTCTTTCCGTGGTTTTGGAATAGTAGACAGCATATTTTCTAAAATTTCTGTTCGGGCCTTGTTTCCTTGACTAAGAAGTTCTTTTAGAATTTCAGTAGTTATTCCTGCTATTTTGACATCCATTTGAATAGCAGTGACTCCATTTTTTGTACCAGCAACTTTGAAATCTGCGTCACCGTGGTGGTCTTCTGGACCTTGAATGTCAGTAAGAACTTTGTAATTGTTGTCACCTTCCATAATTAGGCCCATAGCAATTCCAGAAACAGGTGCTTTGATTGGTACACCAGCATCCATTAGAGCCAAAGTAGAAGCACAAACAGAACCCATAGAGGATGATCCGTTTGAGGACATAGTTTCAGAAACTAAGCGGATAGTGTATGGAAAGTCTTCTTTTTCCGGAATAATATTCATTAGTGCTTTTTCGGCCAAAGCTCCATGACCAATAGATCGTCTACTTGCTGAACCAATTCTTCCAGTTTCACCGACAGAGAAGGGTGGAAAGTTGTAATGATGCATGAAGCTTCTCTTTTCACTTACTTCAGCTCCTTCAATAATTTGGTAATCGCTAGGACCCCCAAGTGTGGCAACAGACATAATGTGTGTGAGGCCTCGGTAAAAAGTACCGCAACCATGTGCACGAGGAATGGCACCAGTTTTTGTGAAAATTGATCGTACTTCGTCTAGTTTTCGTCCATCTGGCCTAAGATCTCGCTCTAAAACATTTTTGTGCATCATATCGTCTATATTTTGCTCGAAAAAATCACTTAGTTGATTTGAAAACTCTTCTCCGAATTTGTTTTCTGCTAGTTCCATCCACTCCTTTTTTATGTCACCTAAAACAAAGTAGTGTTTTTTTCTTTCTTCTTGGCTAACTGCTGGTTTCCCCAGTGCATCTTCAAGATTTGCTTTGGTGTTTTTTTCAAAAAGAGCTTCCATGCCATTTGGGCTTTCTTTTATGGTTGGCCAGTTTTTTTCTTTCCCAATTTCTTTAATGATTTTGTTTTGGAAATCCAGAAGTTCTTTTATGGCTGGTAGCGCTTTTTCAAAAGCTTCTAAAACTATTTCGTCTGGAACTTGTTTTGCTATGCCTTCAATCATGTTTATCTTTCCATTTTTTCCACAGATAACTAAGTCTAAATCAGACTCTTCTTTTTGTTCATAAGTGGGATTGACGATAAACTTACCGTCTATTCGGCCAATTCTTATTGCACCAACTGGGCCTTCCCAAGGAATATCGGAGGTGGCTAGAGCTAGGGAAGCAGCTATAATAGCAATGGTGTCGGGGCTGTTTTCTTTGTCTATGGAGAGAGTAGTTACTACAACTTGAATATCGTTTCGAATTCTTTTATCAAAAAGAGGACGCAAGGTTCGGTCTACCATTCGTCCGTTTAGAACCGATTGTTCCGATGGTCTTCCTTCTCTACGTATAAAGCGACCACCTAAAATTCTTCCAGCTGCATAAAACTTTTCTTCGTAGTCTATGGTAAGAGGGAAGTATCCCAATCCTTCTCTCTGGTTTTCAGACATAACTGCGGTAGCCATTACAGAGGTGTCGCCATATCTAACAATCACAGATCCATTGGCTTGTTCTGTTAAATTAGAAAATTCGGCCGTGAGTGGCCGATTGTTGAGATCGATTTTGTATTCTTTACTTTCTATCATGTTTATATTAAAAATTTTTTAAGATTATCGCTCAAGTCTGTAAAGTCATCTGAGCTTTCTATTAATTTGGCCGAAGTAGACTTGCCAAAGGCGATAACCTCAACTTGTCTACCTTTTCCTTTTAGATATTCAACTAGCGGGACAAAATCTCCGTCTCCAGTAACTAGGACTATGGCGTCTATGGCTGAGTCGGCTAAGCGAACAGCGTCGATACTAATACCAACATCCCAATCTCCCTTTTTCATACCACCAGAAAAAACCTGAAGGTCTTTTATTTTTAGTTCAATTCCGATTTTTTCTAGTGCTTCAAAAAACGATTTTTCTTCACCAGCTTCGGTTCTAATCACATAAGCAATTGCGCGGATTAGCTTTCTGCCAGCTAGAGATGTTTTTAAGACCTCTTTAAAGTCAACCCTTTTTTGATAGAGGGCTTTAGCCGAGTGATACATGTTTTGTACGTCCATCAATACGGCAATTCGTTGTTCCCTGTGTTTTACTAAACTCATTTATTTTTTGTCTTGAGGAACGTCGGGGGTCTTGTCTGCAAGTGCGCGGTTTCTTTTTAATCCAAGTTTCTTGGTTAGAGCAAGATAACCTTCCTCGTTCTTTTTCTTTAAATAATCCATAAGGGTTTTTCTTTTGGAAACCATTTTTAAAAGACCTCGTCTGGAGTGATTGTCTTTTGGTTGACCTTTTAGGTGGCCAGTAAGACTTTTTATTTGATCAGTAAGAACAGCAATTTGCACTTCCGAAGAACCAGTATCCTTTTCGTTTAACTGGTATTTTTTAATAACTTTTTCTTTTTCAGTCTTTGATAATGCCATATTAGTTATGATTCTACTATATATTCTTATATTTTGCAAGCTCTTCTATATAGTTGTACAATAAATATATGTCGCAAAACATACATAGTTTAAAAAAGCAATTTTTGGAATATGTGGAGATAGAAAGAGGGCGGTCTATTAAGACTGTTCAGAACTACGACAGGTATCTTCAAAGATTTTTGGATTTTTCCAAAGTTAAAAATCCAGGGGCAATTACAGATAATATTGTTAGAAAATTTCGGCTTTATTTGAATCGTAATGGATTAAAAAAGAAAACGCAGAATTATTATTTAATTGCTTTAAGAAATTTCTTGAAATATTTAGCACGAATGGATATAGAAAGTTTGCCTTCTGAAAGAATAGAATTAGCTAAGGTGGGGGAGCGACAGATTGACTTAATAAGTTCCGATGAACTTCAGCGTCTTTTGAATTCTCCCGAAGATAATTCGCTTAAAAGTTTAAGAGACAAAGCAATTTTAGAGCTTTTGTTTTCAACAGGTCTTCGTGTTTCTGAATTATGTTTGTTGAATAGAGATGATATAGATTTAAATAAAGATGAGTTTTCTGTACGTGGAAAAGGAGAAAAAATTCGTTTGGTATTTTTATCTGAAGACGCAAAAAAGGCAGTGAAGAATTATTTGGACAAAAGACCGGACGTTGAAGAAGCACTGTTTGTGAATTTGAAGGGAAGTGGTAGGTTAACCCCACGTTCAGTAGAAAGAATCGTACAGTATTATGCTATCAAGGCGGGGATTTCTAGAAAAGTGACCCCTCATGTTATACGGCATTGTTTTGCTACGGACTTGCTTGAGGCGGGGGCTGACCTGCGGTCAGTACAGGTACTTTTAGGACATAGTAACATAACCACAACTCAAATTTATACTCATGTTACAGATCGGCAGTTGAAAGAAGTACATAAAGCATTTCATGGGAAGAAAAGAAATTAAAATATGTATTATCTATTGCGTATTTTAGATAAATAATATATTTTGTCAGTAAATCAAAGAACATTGACAAAGAGAGGTAAAGAGATGGGTGAAGAAATGACAAATGGTGAATTCTTTGCAATTTTAGAATCTTCCGCCGGGGATTATTATAAAGAAGTCATTGAATCAATTGTAAGAAATAAACACATGAATGATTTAAGCAAAGCAGACATTCAATTAATAAAAGGTATGATAGAATTTTCGCAAAAATTTGCTGACGCAGTAATTGTTGATTTCATTAATTTTATTTGTGCAAGTTGGGGTGGAGATCGTGGTATGTATACTCACTATCTACCAAAAGAATATAAGAAAAATAGAGAAAGAGAAAAAAAATAAAAAACAAAGCCGTTCTGTAAGGAGCGGTTTTTTTGTTTTAGTAAGTTATTTGTATGTCCTCACCAGGAATCGAACCTGGATCTAGTCCTTAGGAGGGACTTGTTCTATCCGTTGAACTACGAGGACGTCAGGCGAGTCGGGCGGGTATCCGTTGAACTACGAGGGCCTGCTGGGTTACTTTATTTAACACCCAACAACTCGGATAATTTTGCTTTGTCAAAACCAACCACAGCATCATTACCAATGATAATAACTGGTACAGCCAGTTGTCCAGTTTTGGCTATTAGTTCATTTCTTTTTTCTTCATCTACAGAAACATCAAATTCTTCAAATTCAATGTTTTTCTCTTTTAACCAATCTTTTACCATAACGCAGTATGCGCAAGTTGGTGTTGAGTATACTTGTATTTTTTGCATAGTAGTTTTCCTTGTCCGTCTACGGAGGATTAATAATAATTTTATTAGCTTGTGCGCAGAGCGGGATTCGAACCCGCAAGGGATTGCTCCCACTAGCCCCTCAAGCTAGCATGTTTACCGATTTCATCACCTGCGCTTTGCGCTTTTTAGATTATTTTTCTTCTTTTGAATCTTTTTGAGCTCCTTCACTTTTATTATCGTCTTCTTTTTCGTTCTCTGCAACTTCAATAACATTTTCAGTTGGCGCTGGATCAGGTTCTTTCTTAGTTTCCATAACCACTTCTCTAATTTGTTTCATTTGCCTCATCTTTTTTCGAACTTGTCGAGCTGCTCTAGCGCGCAGATAATAAAGTTTCGCGCGCCTGACTCTTTTTGGCCTACTGATGAGCTCTACTTTTTCTATTTTGGGGGAGAAGATGGGTAGGGTTATTTCTACACCAATGCCACCGCTAATTTTTCTTATTGTGAAAGTTGCACCTGGTTCATTTTTATGTTTTCTGGCAATTATTAATCCTTCAAAAGCTTGAAGCCTGCTCTTCTTTCCTTCTTGGACACGTTGCCAAATCCGAACCGTGTCGCCGGCCTTGATGTCCATTTTTTTTCTTTCTTCTATGTTTACTGGTGATAGTTGCATAACAGTTATTTAGCATACTCTTTTAGTGATTTCAAGGCAAGGTCTAGGTCTTTTGGCAAGTCTGTTTCTAGTTTAATTTTTGAACCGTTTTCCAGATTAAATTCTATGGATTGAGCGTGTAAAAAGTGCCTATTTAGTCCAAATGGGCATTGGGGTTTTTTGGTGTATATTTTGTCACAAACTATGGGGTGGCCTATGGATTTTAGGTGAATTCTTATTTGATGAGTTCGGCCTGTTTTTGGATAAGCTTCTAATAGGGTAAAATCTTTAAATCTTTCTGTAATCTTGTATTCGGTTAGGGCATCTCGGCTTTTAGTAAATCTTTGGATTGGAGTTTCTATTGTGCCAGTATTATTTTTTACTTCTCCTGTCACTAAGGCGCTATATGTTTTTTTGATTTTTCGGTTTTGGAATTGTTCCTTTAAGAATTCAAAAGTTTCTTGATCTTTAGCAACAAGCATGGTGCCGGATGTTTCTTTGTCTAAGCGGTGAACAATACCTGGGCGCGATATATCTTCTCCAACATTTTTTATGTCGGGATATTTTTCTAAAATCCAGTCAATTAAAGTTTCTCCTGTTGTGCTTTCGGCAGGATGAACCAACAGTCCTGAGGGCTTGTCTATTGCCAAAATATTTTCATCTTCATATATAATAGGTATGTTCATAACTGATTAAATTTATTGCGTGAGATTTTCATTTCTTTAATAATTTTATTAAGTAAACCTACGGGCACATCTTTAATGTGTCTGTGGGGGATAGGAATTGTGATTTGTTTTTCGGAGTGAAAATAAATTATGTGTTTACTTTTTCTTATGGGAATATATCCAGCTTTTTTTATTTTTTTTACCAAACTAGCATAACTGATTGTTTTAAGTTTTGGCATGTGTGGGAACTCTCACAAAAGAAAGTTTTTTTATTGCTTCTGGTTTTATAGTTTCTTTGGGTGTTTTTTTATTAAATTCGTTAATTACTTCTAAACACTCCCTGATTGCTATAATAATATTCTGATGTGCTTGTTTTAAAGTTCTACCATGTACAACACAACCAGAAACCGCTGGGGCTGATGCAATATACCCACCACTCTCATCTTTTTCGTAAGTTATATAATATTGAGGA
>JBHPEK010000004.1:0-46545 GCA_042577045.1 Patescibacteria group bacterium | reverse complement strand
GCCGAAAAAATTAGTTCAGTGTTTAATTTCTGGATAGACGAGCCATCTCCTTCAAATGATTTAGGGATATTAGATTTTATAGGTGGTACAGCCAAGGGAGTATCTGGAAGTTCTTTGCAGATTGTGAGAATTAAACACTGAACTAATTTTTTCGGCCCCAACAACCTCCAAAACATCGTTCGGATAGTTAACGGTAGATTGAACCGCATTTATAAAAACATCTTCAGTGTCTACCTTAAAATCAACATAAAACTCTTGACCAATGCTTAAAGACCTTGTTTCAGGTAACAAGTACGTTCTAGCTGCATCTACTGGAGAGGCATACACACAAAAAACGACCAACCCCAATATAATGAAAATTTTATTTAAACTCATACTTAATTATACTTAATTCTTAATACTTTATACTAAATACTTAATACTAGATATTTATATTTTTTAAAAAGATACTAAAGTCTATAATATTAACTTGGCCATTATCATCTAAATCTATGGTTCGTTTGAGAGACTCCTCCTCTGAACCCCACCTGTATAAAAATATACTCCAGTCCGTTATGTTTATGCCGTTATCTTTATTAAAATCTGCGCGAGGGAAACTTAATGAGGAAATTCTGAAAGCCCGAGGAAAAGAAAAACCACTCTCTTCTCCACCCACAGATGTTTGGCTAACTTTTGCAAAATAATCTCCAACCTCCAACTCGCTAGGACTAAAAACAAACTGATAACAACCATCTTTGTCAGAAGTTGTCTCTTTTTTAATTATATCATCAATACTCAAATTTATCTTGGAATGAGCTGTGGAATACCCAGAAATATTAATATCTTCGTTCAAAGTATAAACACCGTTTCCAAAATTCAAGGTTGGAGGAAAAAGTATATCCTCAACTATTAAACTCTTCTCAGAATTAAAATCTACATTGTAAGACTTTATGCCAGTTGTTTGTCCTAATTTGTCTTGGGCTTTTAGGCTAAAAAAATATTTTCCAGAAAGAAATGCCATGTAAGAAATGTAAAATTTTCCATCATTTTCCATTTGGTAAGTGGACAAAGGAACATTCCTAAACTGGTTGTTTAAGCTGTCTTTAAATTGCACTATAATTTCACTTCCAGGATACGCCTGCCCTCCAAAAACAACCATTGTGGCTGCCACACCTCCACCACCACTATCACCCGTGATAACGATAGAACTTTCTTCGCTTGTTGTATCGCTTGGTACATTTGAAACAGCTGACTCATTTGGAACTTCATCTGATGTCTTGATTGCAAAGTAATATGTGGTTGATGGTGAAAGACCTGTAACGGTGAAAGATTCTGAAGAACCGGCAACAGATGGAGATGGTTCACCTGTGGCTTGAGTGGCATTATTAAAATCTGTATCATCTGTGATGTCTGCAGTAGAATATCTCACATCATAACTCGTCGCAGTTCCCGAGCCAGCATCATCTCCGGGCGCTGTCCAATCTAGGTCTATGGAGTTGTTGCTTGCTCCTGATGCAGCAAGGTCAGACACGGCAGATGGTGCTGTGGTGTCTGGGGTTGCTGTAGTCGCTAGACTATCCACATTAGAAATAGCAGACTCATTTGGAACTTCATCCGATGTCTTGATTGCAAAGTAATATGTGGTTGATGGTGAAAGACCTGTAACGGTGAAAGATTCTGAAGAACCGGCAACAGATGGAGATGGTTCACCTGTGGCTTGAGTGGCTAATCCCCAGTTTCCATCGTTGATGGTGGCTGTGGAATAGCGTACATCATATGTGGTGGCAGTTCCCGAGCCAGCATCATCTCCGGGTGCTGTCCAAGTAAGACTTATGGAATTTTGGGAAGCACCTGAAGTTGCTAAGTCCGCCACGGCACTTGGCGCAGTGGTATCTGGCGGTGTATATGTTATAACAGCCGAAACTTGGCTTATCCTAGAAATTTTCGGGGCAACATTTAAAATACCTATTTCAACATCTGTACTTACACTTTTTACAACACTTAACCCTGTAAAAGATTGTGTTGTTTCAGCATAAGCATCTGTAAGAGACGCACTAACATCGGCATTAGAACAAGAACCATCAATACATTGCCTTGTTTTAACGCCTGAACCCGCTTGCCCGCGAATGCCACAAAAAGTGATATCAATTTGAGTTATTATGGAATCGTCTGTAATACTAGAAACATCTATATCAAATGTTTGTCCCTCCTTGCCATTGCTAGTTTCAATATAAGATGTGTCTCCATCGCTGTCGGTACAGGAAGCCCCAGCCAATTCATCTACCTCCGTATAACAATCAGTTGCATCACAAGCAGTACTGCCAGTATTAGCCCAGTTAGCACTATCCTCTCCACCATCAGCAATTGGTCGTAAAGTAGCAGTGGTGTCTGCAAAAACACCACTTACACCAAAAATGTAAATTAAGAAAATTATAAATAGAGTTGAGAAAACCCTAAACTTGAACATTAAAATTATTTTTCTTCTGTCTCTTCTGCTTGTTTGGCCTCTGGTCTACTTTCTTGTCCAAAAAAATCTTTTACCTTATCTACAATCTCTCCAACAGCATGTTGAGATTTTACAATATAGTCATTAGCCCCCAACTGAAGGCCTTTTTTAATATCATCATCACTTCCAAGCATAGTAAGAATCATCACCGGAATACCTTTGGTGCCGGGAGATTTTTTCATCTCCTTTAAAACATCAAAACCTTTCATTTTGGGAAGCATAATATCTAATAAAGCCAAGTCGGGTGTTTCCTTTTGAACCAACTCTAAACCAGCCTCTCCATCAAAAGCTTGATGAACCTCGAAACCAGCGTCGATTAATTCTTCGTTTAACACCTTAGACAACACTTCGTCATCCTCTATTAATGCTATTTTTATCTTTTTCATAATGTCTTTAGTATATAGTATACAGAATAAAGAATAAAGTATAACAACAGCTACTTGTTCATAGAGCTTTTTATAAGCCCATTTATAAGCTTATCCATACTTAATTCCAAATACTCGTCTTTATGCAAACCCAACCTCACCCTCCCTAGCCTTAGATTTTAATGGTAGTTCTACAAAAAAAGTAGTCCCTTTGTTTTCTTCAGACTCAAACCACACCTTGCCACCCAGTAGATCTACTGTTTGCTTCACAATATATAGCCCCAATCCCGTACCATCAGTCTTAACAGCCTGAGCATTGCTACCTCGAGAAAACTTTTTAAAGATGTCTTCTTGTTCCTCCTTAGGAATACCTATACCAGTATCACTAACAGTAAAAACAAAAATACTGTCTTTTTTCTCCAAAGTAACGTCTATTTTTCCATTATCCGGTGTGTATTCTATGGCATTAGAGATTACAGATTGTGTCACATTTTGAAGTGCGTTCCTGTCTGTAAATATTTCAAGCTCTTTGGGATGTTTAGAAAATGTTATTTGAATATTCTTTTTGGCACAAATCGGCGCACACTCCTTAAAATAGTCTTGAATAAAGTTTATTAAATCAATTTTCTCAGGTGCAACTGCAATTCTTCCTTCTTCAATTCTTGAGACATTAAGCAAATCATCCACAAGGCGAGATAGTCTTTGTGCAGATATATGAATGTCGTTTACATAACTTAATTCTTTTTTGGGCAATTTTTTAAGCTTCATTAATCTTTCTGCTACCCATTGAATGCCGGTTAGTGGTGTTCTTAATTGGTGTGATGCCACAGATACAAATTCCGATTTCATTTTTTCCACTTTTCTTTCCTGAGATACATCTCTAAAGACCACCACACAACCAAGCACATTCCCATTTTTATCTTTAATAGGAGACGAGCTATCAGCCACCGGAACATGTTCGCCATCTTTTCTTACCAAAACTGTATGGTTTTCCATTGCTTGTATTTTGGCAGTTTTCAAGGTGTTCATTACAAATTCATCACCAGGACTTCCGTCTTTTTCATCTAAAAACTTCAAAACACTATTAAACTTTTTGCCAAACACTTCTTCTTTCGTAAACCCTGAAATTTGCTCTGCGGCCTTATTGAAAACTGCTATTTTCATATCATTATCCACCACAAACACTCCGTCACCAATACTATGCAAAATAGTATCTGTTTTCTCTTTTTCTAAAGAAACTTTTTCTTTTTCTTCTTCAACATCTTCCAAAACATTTAAAGTCGCCATTTGTTGCTCTTCAATATCTTTTTGTTTCCCAACAATTTCTTTGGTTTGCCCTTCTACTTTTTGATCAATTTCCGCACGTGATTTTTTGATGGCCAAAGTCATTTTATCAAAAGCTCGCGACAAAATACCAATTTCATCTTTTTCTTCTGTGCCAACCTTATGGTCTAAGTCACCACCAGCGATTATTTCTGATCCTTGGCGCAATCTTTCGACTGGAGCACTAATTCTTCTGGACAAATACCAAGACAAAAAGAAGAAGGTAATTAAAACACCTAAAGCAACTATTAAATAATTCCAGAAAATATCAATTGTCGGTGCCAAAGCCTCTTTTTCATCTATTTTAGCAATTAAGCACCAATCCACTGAAGAAATAAAAAAATGCGAACCCAAAACATCCAACTGCCTGTAATCTTTGTATAAAAACATTTCTATATCCTCACCCCCTGGATGTTTTTCAAAACAATTCCTAGATGCCTCTGTATCAACTTTCTGTTTTAAGATAACATCCTCAAAAAAACGGGAAGGGGTTATCATGTAGTCATCTCTATTCATTAAATAAATTTCTCCTGTTTCTCCTAAACCAGCCGTATTCAGCAGTATTGTATTTAAACTTTCTGTAGTTCTCCGTAGAACAACTACCCCCAAAAATTCACCATCTCTTATTACTGGTGTTGAGAAAAATATTATAGGTTCTCCTGTCTCCTCTAACGCAGAATTGACTCCTTGCGCATAGGTGTCTTTTTTTCCATACAAAAACGCTTCGTTATTACTTCTATTTAGACCTATTAACTTTTTATTAGTACTTGCAATTATTACTCCCGAGGTATCCAAAACTGCAATACTGTCAACACCTTCAAGAGAGACAACTGTCTTTTCTAGTCTCTCATTAACAGCTTTAATCTTGTCATTATAATCAAGAGCTTTTTTGTCTGTTAACAATAATTGCTCCACTTTTCCAACTAAAGCTAGACTTTCAACAAGCACTTTTTGCTCTTCAAGAAAAGATCTTATGTGGTGTGCTCTTGATTGAATAGTTGTTTTCAAGTGTTCAAAAATCTGCTCCTTCAACATTTGCGTACTAACTATTTGCATCACTAAGCCAATGACAGCCAAAGAAATCAAAAGAACCAGAAAAGAACTTAATGTAATTTTTGTTCTAATTTTCATTTATTATTCACTTAATGTTTTCCAAAACTCAAAAACACCCGCCTCTTCAGACTCAATTCTCAAGACCAAGGCACCGATAATATCTGGTAACTCTTTTTTTAAATCGTTAATTTGGCTTTTAATTGACTCCGAACTGCCATACTTTCCTAAAAATCCTTCCACAACCTTCCCTATGCCAATCATTTCTTCAATAAATTTCTCTGTGTCATTCGTGTCTTGCCCCACTTCTTTCATTTTTTTAAGCAAGTCTGGATAAAAAGTGTCATTTTCTAATACTAAATGCTCCAACAAATCCTCTGTAAATTTTTTAAACATCTTGTCTATTTCTGTAAAAGTAGACTCTTCCAGACCGCCAGAAAGTAAACTAGAAACAGTTGTGAGTTCTTTTTTTAAAATATTATGTTGACCTATTAACATTGTTACTAAATTATTGTCCATATTATTTTTTCTTTTTTAATTCTAATATCTCTTTTTTAAGTTCAATCATTTTTAATTCCCTGCCGACCATTGTTTTATTTATTTTTTCTAATCTGGCTGTCCGATCGGCAATTTGTTTTTCTATATTAACCCTGGATTTTTTAAGAGAAACCGTCATCTTATCAAAAGCCCGAGACAAATCACCCAACTCATCTTTTGATTTTGTATTAATCTCATGGCCCAAATCGCCCTTAGCAATTATTCCCGCCCCTTTTGTCAGCTTGTCTAATGGCCTTAAAATACTTCTAGCAACAATAAGGCTCGTAATTCCCAAGAGAATAAGAAAAATTAGCGCTAAAAATAAAATTAAATTTCTAGCTACTTCTTGGGTGTTTATTAAATTCGCCATTGATCTTTCCGTCAGCTTAGAAGCGTCAGAAATTATTGATTGAGATTTTATTAATAATTGAGCTGTTAATCTTTCTTCTTGAAGAACTTGCTCTTGGGTAAAGTCCTGTCTCTTGTCGTGATTTGCAATTACTTGTAAAAATAAATCACCAATTTTTATATAGTCAGTATTTAATTCACCTATTAAGCCTTCTTCTTCTTCTTCTGCCAAAACTGGCAACAAGGAATTATATTTTGAAAGCCATTGCTGCATCATTCGTTCCTCGTGGTACATCAAATATTCATAATTAATTATGTTGAGCTCTGACACGGCCAAATGCACTACACGAGATAATTCATGCCTTTTGCTTTCTTTAGTGATCCGTTCAGAAGTAAGAAATATTACAAAAACGAGGCCAGCAAGTAAGACAATTATAATTACGAAGTTAAGATACAGTCTAGTTCTAAGTTTCATTTTCTAAATTTATGATTAACGTATTATTGTAACAGCGTCTGGTTTTACAGCACCTAGGGCATCTAAATAAATATAATTTAGATAATTTGGCACCTTAATGGCATCGGTTAAACCATTCTTTATCCTCCATCTTGCTATATCTTCAAATACCAGAATTATAGATTGCGGCAGCACAACAGAAAATTCTTGTTTTGGCCAACTGTAATCAATATAATCTGATTCATAGCCAAACCTCTCCTTTGCAAACTCTTTAGTTTTTTCAGAATTGTCTTTAATGTAATCCTCTGTCTCCACCATTGCTTTTATAAAACGCTCGGCTGTTTTAGGATTGTTTTCTAACCAATCTTCTTTTGTAAGTAACACAAAGTAAAAATCTCCACTACTTGGCCAACTTATTACATTTTCTTCCAAACTTTTCTTTATATTATAAACATTAGGGTCCCAGGTAAAAACCGCGTCTACGTCGCCGTTTGAGATAGCTCCTAGCATTTCTGGCGGTCTTAAATCAACAATCTCTACATCTTGTTGTGAAATATCATTTAATATTAAAAATATTCCAAGAGCAAACTCACCACCACTCTTTTTTGTAACTCCAATCTTTTTCCCTATTAAATCATTTGTTGTGGTAATTCCTTTATCTTTTCGAGCGACTAATTCTTTATTTTCAAAAGTAGCAACAGTTCCAAATACTCTAAGATCAGTATGCTCAAAACTATTACTCACAAGAACACTATCAGCTGAAGTGGAAATATCAACTTCTCCGTTTATAAGAGCATCGGTGGCAACCTTACCAGATTGATAATCTTTTATTGTCACTTCTAAACCATTTTTGGTAAAAAATCCCTGATTTTCAGCCATGTAAACAAGAACTCCAGCTTCTCCGGCGTATCCTGCTAAAGTGATTTTCTCAACCGGTCCGGTATATTTTTCCGGTTGTTTTTGAAGATACCAATAAATTCCTCCAGCGATTATCGCCATCAAAACAACAATTACAATAAAAAATTTTTTATTCATATTTTTTAATTTTTTCTTTCAATTCAATCATTTGTAATTCTCTGCCCACCATTACCTTGTTTATTTTTTCCAGCTCTTTCACCTTTGTTTCTAGATCTTTTTCCACTTGTTTTCGTTCCGTTATATCCCTATCCACCCCCCTATAACCCAAAAGGCCTCCTTTTTCATCCAAAATTGGAGAGCCACTTGTTTCCAATAAAACAACCTTGCCACCTTTTGTTACATTGTAGTTTTCCAATCCACTAAACGACTTTTTTGACTTTACAATTTCTACAAAACCAGGTGCAATTTTTTTCGCATCTTCTTTTGTCATAAAATCAAAAGGCGTCTTCCCTACAACTTCTTCTGGAGAAAAACCTAGCAAATCTTTGACTCTTGGGCTTGAATAAGTATATACTCCTTGAGTATCAACTTCCCAAACCCAGTCATTAACCGTCTCCACTAATTTTTTATATTTTTCTTCTTTCATATGTATTTATTATACCAAAAAAACCGCGTTTTGACTTTAGCCAATACGCGGTTTTCCACAATTTAGATATTCATTAAAAAGGGCATTAGTTTTAAGAGGGCATCTTTTCGATGAGCAACTCGTGCCTCTTCTTTCATTGTTAGTTCCCCTAAGGTTTTTCCCAGGCTTGGAACATAAAAAATAGAACGATATGGATACCCAGGAATAATTTTTGCTTTAGGTTCAGTAGTTAAAATCCCTCGAATGAACCCCTCGGCAAACATAATATCTTGTCCAATAATTTTTAAGGCCATTACCACTGTAAACTGCGCGCCTCTTTTTGCCCAAGATACTCCTTCCATTTTGGTTAAAGCTATCTCTAATGCCTCTTCATCTGTCATTTCATGCCCTGGCCACCTACGAGACAACACTCCTGGTTCGCCATTTAGATAATCAATTTCTAAGCCTGAATCCTCGGCTAAAATTGGTATATTGGTAAAATCGGAGTAAAATTCTACTTTCTTCCATGCATTATCTTTAAAAGTCGATTCGTCCTCTACTGGTTCTCCTTTAATTCCTAATTCGCTTAAAAAAACCAACTGAATGCTATTGTCTAGCAATTTAAAAATTTCTCGAATCTCTAAAATTTTACCCGGGTTTTTCGTAGCTATCAAAATTTCTCTCAATTAAACACCTCCTATTCCACAAAATTCATCCCATTAAGAATTTCTCTTTTTATAACCATAGACAAAGTTTCAAAATCATAATTTCGCATCTCATCGTGAACGTAAACAAAAAATGCAAAATCTCTACCTTGATGAGAAAAAGATACAAACTTGCCCACTCGAGACCAATACTCTGTCCCCATCAGGATATCTATAGCATCGTAAGATCTACCAAAGGAACTTAAAGATTCCCCGAGAAAAGTTTTCAGACTAAAAGTTTGTCCTCTTTTTACCATTCTGGTGTTCTTTACATAATATTCTACTGCCTTTACGATTTGATTTTTCGACCAATTTTTAACGACTTTATTCTTGACAAAAACAACAACTCGAACACCAACATTTGTATGTTTAAACTTGATTAAAACTTTTGAATCCACGGCAACCGAAACTACCTCTTTATTAGGAACGCTCATGCGATCCCATCCACTATCCAACTCTACCCTCCAACCATATTCACCAAAGTGGTAAGTCTTGAAACTTCCAACCTTACCCAAAGACTCCTTAGGAAAAAACATAAAAAACGATAAAATCAAAGATATAATCACCGCAAGTCTAACCAAAAAACCTTTTCTTTCTCTTTTAAGCATCTCGATACCTCCCCTTTTTTAAATTGTCAAAATATTTTTTTCGTCTTTATACTAGCAAAACATCCACAAAAACAAAAGCCCCCGGATGTATATCGGGGGACTTTTGAAATGTTTACGCTTTCTTGACACTTGTGGCACTTAGTCCTTTTGGACCTTCTGTCACTTCGAAAGTGACCTTGTCACCTTCCTGCAGTTCGTTGTATTCAACTCCTTGAAGTTCGTTTGAGTGGAAAAAAAGATCTTTTTCCTCTCCTTCACGAGTAATGAATCCAAAACCTCTGTCAGTCAATCGAGCGATTGTTCCTTCGTTCATTATTTTAAAGAAATAACCCTAATAAATAATCAAATCTGGTATGCTGGAAAATAAAACCTGACTACAGTCTCTCTTTCAGCCACGATTTGATTAACTACGATGCTACCATAGCCAAAATTTAATGTCAATACCCCAAAAAAATAGGCTTATTTTCGCCTTTTTTGAGCTCGCTTAGACAACATTTCACGCTTTATTGCTAAGCGTTTTTTTGTCTTTTTTGAGCGAGATGTTTTCATCTTTCCCACTCCTGTTTCTCTTTTTGCCATAATACAAATAAGTATACATTATTTACTGTATAAAAAAAGTCTGCTAGTGTCTTTTACTTTTTCTTTTTGAGTGGAGTTTTTTTCTTAGCAACTTTTGCTTTAGTTTTTGCTTTTACCTTTTTGACTTTCGGCTTGGTAGTTTTTTCTGGCTTTTTCGTTAAAACTTTTTTAGACGTAGTTTTAGGTGTTAACATTTCTATCAACTTATCCATTTTAGTATTTAATAGCCCTATTTGTTCTGCAACCTCTCCAGATCCTTTACTGCCACCCCTGTCCTGCTTAAAACAATCATCGCAAAAAATAGATTTACCGGCGGTAGGCCTAAAAGGTACTTGGCAAGATTTACCACATTTATCACAAACAACACTGTACATAGGTCTATCGCCACCAAAATTGGATCTTCCTTGTGGTCGTTTGTCACCGAATTTGCTAGGTCTTTCACCGCCATTTCCTTGTTTTTCAAAACAATTACTACAAAAGACTGGTCGGTCTCCAGTGGGCCTAAAAGGAACCTCGCAACTAGCACCACATTTACCACAAGTAGCTTTGTGCATGTCACGTCTTCCCCCATCTCGTTTAAAATTTCCCATACTTTTTTATTTGTTTAATTAAAGTTAATTTATTTAATTTTGGCACATTTTTAATTATAAGTCAAGACAACAAAAGAAACACCTTGCAGTAATGCAAGGTGTTTCTAAAAAACTATCTATTCATCCTCGTCGTCACCATCGTCATCACTTTCTTCTACTTCTTCATCATCTTCGTTAATCTCTACATCTGTATCATCGTCATCGTCCATTGCAAAGATCTCATCATCTAAAAAAAGTTCTTCTGTAGTCATTTTGAAAAACAATTTATTTTGTTAATAAGCGACCACGAAATCAGGGGTCTTCATTCGATTAAATTATTGTATTTTTTATTGTAAAAAATACAATCTTGACAAAAATAAAAATTATGTTCCAACAATAAAGTTTGGTTTTCAGTATTTTCTTACTTTGGTAATTGTCGGTATTTTTTTCACTTGTTACACCAAAAAAGCATTTAAGTTTCCCTTAAACACACTAAACTACTTAAAGTTGGAAATTTTTTATTTCTTAGATAATTTACCAGAGATGATTAAAATATAAATTGCAGACAACCCAACCAAGGTGTAAACAATGCGCGACAAAATAGACATGTCACCAAATATTGTGGCAACTAAATCAAAATTAAAAATTCCAACTAGCCCCCAGTTCAATCCACCAATAACAACCAAGATTAATAGAATCCAATCTAAAACATTTAACTTGTTCATAATTTTTCTAATATTTAATTAATAAAAAAACTCGACCTTTAAACTACTCCTTTAAATTTATTATATCAAAAAGTTTATAGAACTAAAATATAAATTATGTGGAAATAAAAAAAGCCTGAGGATTACTTCAGGCTTTTTCTTAAAATATTTTCTACTCGTCTCACAGATCTGCGAAATGACGGTTTCGAAAACAAACCACTAGATATTTTTCTTGTACTTATTTTTTTATAATGCCATTTTATCGGCGACGCGCCATAATCTTCAACCATTAAAATTGGGCCACCCAACACGGCAACCGGATAAACATCTATCAAATGATTATTTGGCGACAAAACCCAACTGTGAGAAAAATTTGGCAAGAAATATCCATCAACATATTTCAAAGAAAAAACTTTTGCTACAGCTCTCGCTAAAATATGGCAGGAAAGAATAATTTTATTACCCTTCTCATCAACCCCCAAGTCTATGTCGGGAAGCTCCCAAATGGCATTTCTAATTTTTTCAAAAACAACAACGTCTTCCTCTGAAACACATTCCATTGCATATGGGGTCATTCAAATCCTCCTTAAAAATTCTTTTTCTAAAAATAAAAATAGCATGGTTGTAAAAACTATGTCAATGACTAGCTCTCCCAACTGGATGCGCCTGCCTGCCCTGTTCCAGAATTAGCCGACACAACTACACGATACTCGGTATCGTGTAGTCCCAAAAAACCGAAACCAGGTTTCGGTTTAAAAAAGTTTGAAGTTTGTATAAATAAAATCCCTGGCTCCCTACCTTGGTCGTGAACCAAATTCCAGCAAGACCCCACAAGGGTTCTTGATTTTGGACTTCTCTACCCTGGGTTGGTCGGAGAAACCCTAGATTTTCAGAGAAAATGAGACAAATGAGACACCATAATAGGTGTTTTATGGTGTCTCATTGGGTAAATTAAGGCTTTATTTCCACATTATTTTTCAACAAAATAGAATGAGTTAATTTCGCAAATAAAATTTTCTATCTTTTGTTGTATCTTTTTGCTATTACCATGACTTATTAAACCAAGATAAGACTGGACAGTCTTAGGTTTCGCGTTTTTGTCTTGTATCCCACGAAATATACGTCTCTTTGTCACCGTTCTTAATATCCTGTACCTAGGAAAATGAATCCACCCAAGAAAATCTACTCCTGATGCAATAGTTTCTATTGATACTTTTTTCGGATGTAATTCCAATTTTAGTTCTTCGCTGAGAAAAGTTTTTATTTGTGGCAATAATAACTCAAGCCAATCCTTGTAATGAGACAATATCACAAAATCATCAGCATATCGGATATAATATTTTGCTTTAATTTTATGCTTCATAAATTGATCGAATTCATTCATATATATATTTACGAACAATTGTGAAGTTAAGTTGCCCAACGGTAAACCAACATTTCTTTCTGTTGCATGAAAACTTCTTATAATTACGGACAACAACCAGATAATTTGTTTGTCTAAAATGTACTTGTTGATAATTTTAATTAAAACCTCGTGATCAATACTGGCAAAAAACTTCCTTATATCACATTTTAAAACCCAAACTGTCTTCGTATTATTCTTGGAAACAATACGTGTAAAATCTCTTAAACGGTTTATTGCCCTATGTGTTCCTTTTTCATTTCTGCAAGAATAAGAATCAGCAATAAACTTACTATCAAAAAACGGGTACAGTTTTCTATAAATAGCATGGTGCAATAACCTATCTCTCACCTTTGCTTTATGTATATTTCGTGGCTTAGGATCGGATATATTAAAAGCTTCATACTTAGAATGTTTATATGTCTTATTAACAAGAACATTGTGTAAGTCAATAATGTTCAACATCAAATTTTGTTCAAACTTCTGTACATCATCACGTGAACGTTTACCCCCTAAAAATTCACTCCAACCTTCGAGTAAATTTTCGACAGAAATGATATCATTATAAGTATGAATAAAAATCTTTCTCATACTTATAATACTACCCCCCCCCCCGAGACTTTTGCCAGTGTTGCAAAGGTTAAAAGAGATATATTTGTTGTGGTTTACTTATTATAAAGATCTACCTAAATTACACAGGCACTCTCTGGGTAAAAAAATAGATAAGTATTTCATCGATGCTATCGAAATAGTTTCTTTCGCTAGTTTTTTAAAACAAAATGAAAAGGCACCATATATTCGCCTCGCCATACGGAAATTAGATACATTGAAAATCTTACTAATGATTCTTTGGGAGACTAAGACTTTAGACAACAAAAAATACATCGCTCTCTCATTAAAGTTAGACAGCATTGGAAAAATGCTCGGAGGATGGTATGGGAGCGTAACAAAACAAAACTCTCCCAAATAGGGAGAGAAAAAAAAGAGTTGCGAAGCGACGAAGGCAAACCCGTTCTCACGATTCCACCTGTTGTCAGGGTTGTCGTAATACGCGTTGAGCCACCTGCCGTCATCATTCCGGTTCGCGTTGAGCAGGTTCGGATCACCGTCGGAAATGTGTAAGACACCCTCTGTGCCACTGTCCATAGAAGTCACATAACGATCTCAAGACTGAATATTATTTGGTATCTAAAATACTCCAGTATCTTACACCAAGTATTTTCTTTTTTGAAAGTTCATACAGATCACTCTGTTTCAAGCCGTGGCCAGAAATATTCTCGATCTGTCATATTACTGGATTCGGTAGCGGAAAGCCGTTACCGTCCGCATATTCACCTAGTACCATTTTTATTTTATCAAAAAAATCCCTATGTACCAAAGGTACATAGGGATTAGGACTAAGTGTCAAAGTGCTAAGCGCTATACTTGCGAAGCGACGAAGGCAAACCCGTGCCCACGAAACCACCTGAGGCCAGGGTAGTCGCAAAACGCGTAGAGCCACCTGCCGCCACCATACCGGAGCGCGAGGAGCAGGTTCGGATCACCGTCGGAATCCTTGATGGGCTCGTGCATTGCGACGATCCCCCAGAGACCCATGGCTTCGATTTCCTCATCCGTAAACTTCTCACGGATGAGACAAGCGACTTCGGTGTTCGGCTTGGTGAGCTTTCGCTTGTCGGCCTCGGCACGGATCTTCTTCGTTACACGATTCTTGTCCGAGAACAGCATTCCCTTAAGAACAACGATTTCGGTCTTCACTCCATCGGTCGGCCTGAAGTCCGAGGAACGCAGTACGCTTTTGGCGTAGTCGCTTACGCGGAAGCCCTTGCTTTCCAGACGCTTGATCCATTCCTCACCGGTTGTACCGTCGCTGGTGACCGAGAAGTAGATTACGCCGTCTTGTTCGCGCCAAGAGTGCTCCGGTTCGGAGATCGTGGTTTCTCCGCGGAGAAAGCGATCAACTCCCTCCATACCACCGAGCTTGTTGACGATTGCTTCCACTTGTCCGAAATTCAATTCACCGTATTTCATGATTTCTCTCCTTTCAGCTGTTCGCTGATAGTTTCCTCACTACCCGTGAGATAAGGGGCTTAACCATTGTGGTCACAGCCAGGAAGTGTCTATAATTAAACACCTTTTGGCTGTGACCAATGTCTTGCAAGTAATTTATTTTAAAGTTCTTTTCACTAATTTAGATTCTAACCCATATTATACACGAACCACATAATTTGTCAAGTGGTTGTGGTAATGTCCACACACTTTTGTTTCCTTTCTTACACAACTACACGATACTCGGTATCGTGTAGTCCCAAGATTATCTTTGGCTTAAAATAAAAACTACTTATTCTTGCAATAAAGTTCGTTTATTTTTTTTACTGTTGTTTTATAAACATACCCGGTTGGTTGTGCCAAGCTCCAGTAGCCCAAAATGTCCTTAGAATATTTTTTCTGAAAATTTAACACTGCATCGTAAGTTATTTTGTCATAAATGCCGGTTTCTACAACTCCTTCGTGCCCCTCATAATCTTTCAAAAACTTTTGAAGCTTTTTAACTTGATTTGCATCATTTTGCCCCCTGTATTTTATGAAGTCAGTTAAATAAGGGCGGCAGGATGCAAAACAATAAAGTTCATTGATTTTTTTAATTGTTGTTTCGTAAACATAACCAGTAGGTTTTTCTAATCCCCATGGCTCTAAAATATCTTCTGCATATTTACTTTGGAATTCAAGCACAATGTCACAATGATGTTGGTCAAAAATTCCATTCATATCGGCGTCCATCCTATTTTCATAGAAAATTAAGAATTTTTGCATTTTTTTAACTTCCTCATAATCATTTTCTGCGCCAATCTTAATATACTTTTTTAAATAGTCCTCGCATTCTTTGTGTCCTTCGGCATCCAACAAATGATTACCTGCAAAAACATCAAAAGTGACTGTTGCGGTGTCACATTTATCTTCTGTATCACAAACTAAATACTCCAACCCATCCAGTCCAACAAAATTTTCATTTGCTGTATACATTATAATTCCACTATCTGTTATTTTTGCCGTTCCGTTTGTTGGGAAAGAAATTATTTTTAAAGTTTCCGTATCAATATTTTTCTCCAAATCAAAATCATCTATTAACACATCAATTTCAGCTGAGCCATTTTCATGAACACTCACAAAATCATCTTGAGCAATCGGCGCTGTGTCATCCTCAGAAACAGTAACTACCACCTCAGCGTCCGAACAAAGCCTGCTTACCCTTGAATCACAGACTACATAATCAAATCTGTCTACTCCAACATACTCTCCGTCTGGAAAATAAGAAATAGTATTATCTTCATTTATTTCAACCGTTCCATAAAGTGGCTCATACGAAATACGAGAAACAAACAAATATGAACTATTGAGTGGCAAATCATTCGCCAGTGGATCAACTAGTAAAACTTCATGACGAAAAACACTCCCTTCGTCATCTATTCCTATAGGAACGACGATGGAAGACCCCCCACCTCCACCACCCGAACCACTAGTATTAGTCTTGGGTTTTTCTATTACCGACACCTCTACAGTAGCGTGAACTTCGCTACACAAACCATCTGTGTCACAAACTTTATATTTAAAAGTATCTGTTCCGCCAAAACCTGGATCAGGAGTATAAGAAATTGTTCCATCATCATTTTCGGTAAGCCTGCCATTCATAACACCACTTGTTATAGAAACAGAAGATGGATCTATATTATTATCTACATCAATATCATCATGGATAACATTAATAACAACAGTTTCGTTTTTGAAAGTACTAGCAATATCATCATGGGCCTCTGGCGCATGATTCATTTCGCTTACCGTAATAAATATTTCCGCTTGAGCGCAAACATCAGGTTCAGAGCAAGCAATATATACAATTTCATCCTCCCCATAATATTCTTCATTTGGCGTATACGTAATCGTATTGTCGCCATTTAAAACAGATGTTCCGAAAAGAGCATCATTCAAAATCCTGTCTACATATAAATTACCACTTTCACTCTCATCATTTTCTAAAACATTTATTTGGACGGATTCGCTACCAATTACAGAAATATAGTCATTGTTTGCCGTAGGCGCATGAACTGCTCCTATAATTGAAACAGAGACCCTCGCTGTATCGCACATTTCTCCTTCATCGCAAATTTTATACATAAATTCGTCGCTTCCAGTGTAATCTTTGTGGGGTGTGTAAGAGATGGTTCCATCAATGTGTGCTTCGGCAGTACCACTGCTTGGGCTACTTTCCAAAGAAAGTGAAGTTTCGTCTAGGTTGTTGTCCATATCAATATCATCATGGGTAACATGGATAACTATTGTCTCGTTTTCTTCAATAGCAACAACATCATCATTTGCAATCGGAGCATCATTGACGCCATTTACTGTAATAGTCCCTTCATCTGATTCGGCGCAAATTTGTGGATCTAGATTATCACAAACAACATAAGTAAAATAATCTGTGCCAAAAAAATCTTCCTCTGGTGTATAAGTAATAGTCCCACCTTCGTTTATAGTAATCTCGCCATGTGTTGGGGATTCTAAAATTGAGTCAAGATAAAGTTCGCCTTCGCCCGTATATATATCATTAAGCAAAACAGAAATTATCGCTGAAGATCCTTCATCTATAGTAGTAAGATCACCAACAGCAATCAACGAAGCTCCTTCTTCGCTTAAAACCAAAACTGATACTTCGGAAGATACTTCACTACACAGGCCTTCTGTATCACACACACTATAAGTAAAAATATCTGTTCCCACAAAACCATCATTTGGAGTATAAACAACAGTTCCATCTGTATTTGGTACCGCGATGCCATTCGTAGGTAAATCAACAATAGATACAGAAGACGGGTCTAAATTATCATCTACGTCGTGGTCATCATGTATAACATTTATCGTGACCGGCTGACCTTCCACAGTAGTAGCCAAATCACCACTTGCTACGGGCGCATCGTTAACAGAATTAATTGTAATCGCCACGGTTGCTGTATTGCACAAAGAGTGATCCCCACAAACTTCATAAGTAAAACTGTCTGTGCCGTTATAATCTTCTGCAGGCGTGTATGTAAATTCTCCACTGTCATGAAAAGTTATTTCTCCATGAGATGGATGATTGGCAATAACAGCGGTAATTGCCCCTTGGTCAATATGTTCATCATTAGATAAAGGACCTGGAGCATCAATATGCAGAATTTCATCCTCATCAACTGAATAATCATCGTCATGGGCAACTGGCGCAATAAAGCTTATTGTGATAAGCGCATCATCATAATTGTTTTCCAAAGATGAATCCGGCGTATCTGAAGAAACAACACTTCCAACATTTTCTATATCCATACCCGCAGAAGAATCGTCAACTAAAACAGTAATATCAAGCGTGGCAGAAGAAGAGTCGTTTAGCTGTCCTATATTCCACGCACCACTTCCTTGATCATAACTACCCTGCGAGGTGCTGTGTGATTGATAAGTAATTCCAGCAGGCAGTTGATCCTCGGCAATAACATTTTCTGTGCCAAAGCTACTGTTGTTTTGCACAGTTATTGTATAAGTGATTGTATCGCCTGCGGAGGGGCTTGCATTATCAACTGTTTTAGAAATAGATAGGTCTACCTCTGTTTGGCAGGATAATTCTTTATTTTGTAGGTTGTGCAAAGTTAAGGCTTCTCCCTCAACAGTCACGCTTGCACTGGAAACATCATAGCTGGAGCTCGTATAGGAAATATAGCTTAAATAATGAGCAGTTTTGCCTGTAAGCTTATCAAAATCCGCCGTAAAATTTTGACTATTAACTGTGTAGCTAACCGTGCCAAAATCACTAGCATCTTTATCAAGGTGATTAACAACAAAATGGAATTCAACCTGCCCTTGCTCCTCAGCGCATTCGATATGACTTAAAACTAAGTTCACTTCTTGTCCGCCACCCTTGCCTTGCGCACTAGAATAATCAATAAAAATTGAAAAAGAAAAAACACTCAAAAAAACAATAAAACAGATAATTTTAAAGTTATTTTTTAAAAAACTATTCATACAAATAATATATTTAGAATAACATTTGGTAATAATCTAATAATACCAAAAAAACAAAGTTATTACGAGATTAATATTCATATTTTTAGTATTTTCAAGGTGAAAACCCGCACTCCTTAGAGTACACCTACACGATACCGAGTATCGTGTAGGTGTAGGAACGAAAACAGAACTCTTTATTGGGTAACTATTAAGAAAGAATTGGAGCAAATACTATCTTTGCCACAATATGAGTTTGCAAAATAAAAAAGCGGATTGATGTTATCGCGCCGCTTTTTGTTCCTGGTTAAAAAACCTTATGATTCTGCTTTTTTGCCCTTCCAGATACGATAGTACGCTTTCCAGGTAAATATCTCCGTAGTTTTTTCAGGACGATGCAAGATATAATGCCCATTCTTCTCTTTCAATTTATAGTCTGTATAAAGCCCCATCGCTTTCAGTGCAAAGCTCGCTGTCACTTCAAGGTTTTCAGTTCCGTCTTTCTTGTTGACGGCTACCAACCCATCATACTTTGACCCTGTCCACTTTTGTAAATCTACTTCCTGTTCAGGGTAATAAATGGTCGTGTAACCTGGCAGTGCAATGTGTAGCGCTTTGTAAAGTTGCTTGTTGTCACCTTTGCCGACATAGTAATGGCGTTCGTAAGTGTTTGCGACAGTAAAAAAACTGACGAACAAAAAAGCAATAACACCCACAACTGTAAATAACTGCATTTGGTTCATTTCAATTCCTCCCTATTGTCAAAGTTTTTAGTTCTATAAATTCTATAAGTAATTATACACGATTATATCAATCGTGTCAACAGTTTGCTCTGCAGGCAGGCTCCCTGTTTGTCCACGCTTTGCGTGGTTACAAACAGCAGTCCTTTAGGGCTTCGAACCCGCAACCAATTCCTGATTAAAACATAAAGCTCTGGCGGCAGGATTCGAACCTGCAACCCACTCCTTAACAGGGAGTTGCTCTACCATTGAGCTACGCCAGAGCTTTATATTTTAAAACAGTGGAAAAAAGTAAACATCTTTACTTTTTTCCGCTACCATTGAGCTACCGCAGAGCCAGTTATTTTATCTTAATATTCTCTCAACTTTTTGAGTTTACCATGTAAACGAATTTTTTCAATCGCTTTCGCCTCAATCTGCCTAATTCGCTCTCTGGTTACTCCAAACTCCCTCCCCACTTCTTCAAGTGTATGAGTAACTCCATCAGTTAATCCAAATCTCATCTCTAAAATTTTTCTCTCTCGTAAAGTTAAATCAACCAAAATCTCTCCAACCTGATCTTTCAAAATACCTCTCATCGACTGTTGGTCTGGTGACAAAATCTTGTCATCTTCAATAAATTCTCCAAGCGTAGAATCTTTATCATCATCACCCACCGGCGCCTCCAAAGAAACCGTTTCTTGAGAAATCTTTTGCATATGTCTAATTTTTTCCACTTCCAACCCCATCTCTGAAGCAATTTCTTCAGCCAATGGTTCTCTACCCAAGTCTTGTGTTAATCTTCGCACGTTTTGCTGATACTTAGAAATACTCTCCACCATATGCACTGGAATACGAATAGTTTTCGCTTGATCCGCCAAAGCTCTAGTAATCGCTTGCCTAATCCACCAAGTTGCATATGTTGAGAATTTAAAACCTCTTCGCCAGTCAAATTTTTCTACCGCCCTAAAAAGACCTAAGTTCCCTTCTTGAATAAGGTCTAAAATTGTTAGGTTTGGGGTTCGAGAAATATATCTTTTGGCAATAGAAACAACCAAACGTAAATTGGCTTGGGCTAATTGTTTTTTGGCATCTTCATCTCCTTGTTCAATCAGTTTGGCCAATCTCTTTTCTTCTTGAGCAGGAATAAGGGAAATTTTTCCAATTTCTTTCAAATACATCTGTACTGAATCAGACGAAGTTGGTGCTTTGGTAATCGCCTCTTTTTCGTCTATATTATCATCACCAAACTGTAAAAGATCCGTACTATCTAAAACATCTACTCCCTGTTCCTCAAATTTGAAATAAAGATGATCTAAAAACACCAAATCCTCTTCCACTTTGGGGAATTCTTTCAAGATCTCTTTGTGAGTTACAAAACCTCTGGTCTGTCCCTTTTTTAGGAGTTTTTCTATCTTTTGTTCGTTTGTTAGTTCTTTTTCTTTCTTATCTTTCTTTTTTACCCTTTTTACCCGCTTCGCCACAGCTCCAGCGAGGCGAGCCGGTTTTTTAGCTACCACCTTCCGCTTGGTAACTTTCTTTACCACTTTCTTTTTGATAGTTTTCTTTGTTTTTTTGATAGCCATTGTTGTATGTAATATACAACAGAATTAATTATTCTGGAAGAACCTCTATCCACGTGGGTAAATTAATTTTTACATTAACATCATCCGAAGATGGACAACTATATCCATCGGAATCTGTAACCTGAAGACTTACTTGCTTCAATCCTGTGGAAACAAATTGTATATCTGTTGGATTTTGTGCAGAAGAATTTATTGGGACGCCATCTGCAAAGGTCCAGGTCCAAGCAGGTGCAAATGGTCCTGAGTAGTCAACAACTGACTCATCAAAAAAAGAAATATCTTCATCTTTGTGAACTGTTTCTGGTTCCCACCTAAAATCTAAGGTGGGATATATGTGGTCGGCGGTTGTTACTGGTGTTCCTTCTACCCATACAGACTCCTGACCAGTAGAATCATAAACTCTCACCCTCCAATAATAAGTATCGTTATAACCAATTTGATTGTCTCCAGGAAAAACAGCTATAGTAACAGTTTGATTATTTGGAGCTGGAGGATCATTTGAAAGACTTCCTGGAACAGGACAACTATCTCCAACAGGTTCTTGCAAATCGCCACACCTGTTCACTGCCGGCGTATTAAAATTACTATTATTATCTACTTGAAATTGGAACTGACTTTGAGGATTTCCGTCAGAATCAGAATACGTCCAAGAAAAACTCTGATACGGAGACGTACAATAGCCTCCACTACTTGTTTGTAATTCTGTTGCCGTAGGAATATTGTTTGCCACTGTAATAGTCTGCCTATCTTCAGTTGCAGGAGCTGAACTTCCCCTTTCTACAATAACCTTCGCTGTATATGTTCCATCTGTTGAATAATCACACAAATCTAGTTTTTCATACGGGTTGATATCTGTTCCGTCTATCTTAAAGTCATGGTCGGGTTCATTGTCAGGAATAGTATTTCCAGTATTTTTATTACAATAGAAAGTATAGTTGATAGTTTCTGTTTCAGTTCCACTTACAGAAGCAGTTAAGTCTACGTTGTTCAACGGTGCGTTTCCTGACGAGGGAGTGGCCAAAAGTGTAACACTCAAAGTACACCCGACCACCGTATCATTTGCCTTATTTGAATAATCAGAATCACCACCAGTACTATTATATGCTTTCACTCTATAGTCATAATTAACTCCACTCTCTAATGCAGAATCAGAATCTGTATATATTATTACATTTGCGCCAACTGTGTCTATTTGATTATATATTCCACTAGCACCCGCCGCTCTTTCTATCTTAAAACCATCTTCATTGTCTGAATTATCTGTCCACTCTAAATCTATTTCTCCACAAGCTCCGGCGTCTGCATCAAGACTTGATGGCTTGGTTGGTGTGCACTCACTGTCTGGTGGTGGTGTGCTTCCCACAGAGCAACTCCCACCGCACGAAACAATTCCTTGATATCTGCTACCACAGGAATTTGGATCTGAATAACAAATATCACCTGCCCCATATGCACAATCAACAGTTATTGCCTGTCTTGCTTCAGCAGGATCAGCTGTTCCTCTTTCCACAATAACTTTAGCTGTGTAGCCACCGCTTGTTTCATAATCGCAAACGTCAGTCGCTGTTTTCGGGTCATCATTGGTTCCGTCATATTTAGCGTCATATGGTTCTGTAATATTCGTACCAGTATCAGAACGATTACAATAGAAAGTATAATTAATAGTACCAATAGCAGTTCCACTAACATCAGCCGTAAGATCAACATCATTTAATGGAGCCGTTCCTGAAGATGGTGTGGCTGATAAGGTCGTACTAAGAGTACACGCTTGTATATTACAGTCTTGATTCTCTGAAGAAGCTCCTACACATTCGGCTCCGCCATAAGCAGGCGCAGGATTTGTACATGTTCTAGTTCTTGTTTGAGTTCCACCACCACAATCTACTGAACAAGAATCCCAAGAAGACCAATCACTCCATCCGCCATCAACAGAACAGGAAGCATCCGATGGAGTACTTGCTGTACATGCACCACCACAGTTAATTGTTCCAGTATCGGTTTGTCCACAGACGTTAGGGTCCGAGGTACAAGGGTTGCCATAAGTAGATATGCAACAGCTATCATATAGTAGATAACCCTCTTCACAAGATGAATTACAGCTGTAAACAACACTTCCTGGAATTATATTAACACAAGCCGAATCAGTTGTTTGAAATTCTGCCCAAGTATAATTATAGGTAGTACTACAACGTCCGCAGTCATAGACGGCTGGATTTACAGTGACCGTAGCACTATCTGAAATATCTCCTCCTATGCCCGTACAATTCAAAGTCAATGTCCTTGTTTCTGGAGGAGACCAAGTTAAGCTACCATCCAAAGTAATCGAATTACCACCATCACCTGTACAACTGGTTGCATCCTCTGAATCCCATGTTAGTGTAGTTGAATCACCCTCAACTATTGGACTTGGGCTTATTGATACATTTAATGTTGGAGGACCTATTGTGTTCACAACAATCTTGTTTGAAGTTGCCATCGTGCCAGATGTGGTATTTTTACATATGATGTAATAATCAGTAGAGCCAGGAGTACTTATAGACCCATAGACTATTGGATTAGCTGTTGACCAACTAGTCAATGCATGATAAATGTCTGCCCTGTAATCCACTAAAGCACATTGTGTTGATCCAATGTTGGTATACGGAGTATGCTCGAAAGAAATGGCTGTGCTTGGAACTATATTGTATGGAGTCGTAGCAGTAACAGAGACGGTAATGGGGATCGCCGTAAACAACGCTGTAATATTCTTAGTTGCAGTATGATTAACTTCTAGAGGGTTACCAGAATAATTTACATTACCATCTCCCGTAGAATCCCAACCTGAAAAGGTATACCCAGAACTCTCAGAAGCTGTAACAAAAGAAGTATTTCCATCTCCGCAATAATATGATTCGTCTCCTGATGTAACACTGGCTGAACCAGCACCAGATGGAGAAACACCAAGATTTATTGTGCATATAGGACACCCAGCTATTTCTATTCCATCATAATAAATATTGCTATTATTACTCGGGTTTTCTCCTGATTCACTATCATAGGCCCTTACTCTATAAAAATATCCAGCGCCATCTTCTACGTTTGTATCAACATAACTTTCTACATTTGCTCCAACCGTGGCGATCGTTGAATAACTGCCACTAGTTGGAGTGGATTGTCTTCTAATTATATAGAATCCATCTTCTCCATTAGAATTATCATCCCAAGTCAAATTTACTTGTCCACAAGTGCTTTCTGTTGCTGTGATGTTTGTAGGAATAGCAGGGAGAACTGATATAGAAATAGAAAGATTACCAGATGAAATCACGCCTTCTGGTGGACATCCATACCACGTATCTGGATCTTCTGGATCAAAACAGTCTTCTTCTTCGAGCCCCCCGTAGCCAATCAACCCCGAAACGTTATAATTTCCTGAAACAGAAGGAGCGGGAGAATTTGAAATTAGAGGAGTCGGGATATCCACAGTCCCACAATAAAAATCTGCAGGCTCGTAGCCAGCAAGGCCACCATTTAGCATAAAATTCTCAAGATCAACCCCCCAGATCACCCCGATTTCGAGCATTAAAATATCAGGACAAAGATTTGGAGAATTCCCAATATCATCACACGGAATATACGGAGGAGAAAGTAATGTCGCCTCCATATTCTCACCCTCCACATAAGTAGACTCGTCCAAATTAAACGTAAAAGTATTCGTCCCCGATTGTGGCCAGCAATTATAAAAATCGCCCGTAATTGCTACTGTGTCCGCTTTTACCATCAAAGGTCCAATAGATAATCCTGCCAACAAAATAACAAAAAATATTAAAATTTTATTCATCTTTTTTATTTTTGATTATTAAACCAATAATCACAATTAGAACAATAAAGATTATTGCATATACATATCCTTGCCCAGAAGAATCTGGGGTAGATTCAGTAACAACACCAAAATCAGTTTGATCTAAAGAACTATTATCGGGACCAAATAAAGTAATTTTTACTTGAGGATCTCTACAATCCTTAATAATAGGAATTTCAACATCAATTATCGGAACAAAATCTTCTTTTAAAATCTCTTTACTAAAAACATTTGAACAATCTTCAACACTTACCTGCAAATTTACTTTTTCAAAATCTTCTCGAGCAAACCAAGTAACAGAAAGCTTTGCAGTATCTCCTTTTGAATAAAAATCTTTATCTAAAATCAAGTTTTGAACTTTAGCTGAATAATCATCAGAATCATAATTAGTAGGACTAATTTCAGAACCTCCATCTCCATTGAGCGTAACATCACCCGCTAACGCGCCTCCCAAAGACAAACCCACAGAGTTTTCACTAATAATAAAAACCTTGAATTCGCCATTTAAAGAATCTGGGGCAACGTAATCTATTTCTTTATGAATACTGTCACCCTCTTTTAAATCAATAGTTTCATCGTAAATTTTCTCATCAAATAATCCTCCCTTAGAACTAAAAAGGCGAACCATATATTTAATCCCCGGTTGAACACCAACTCTATTTGTAATATCAAAAGCTAATTTAAAATTATTCTCCTCTTGTGACAAAATTTCAGCATTTTGAACATTAACAGTTGCAATTACAAATGTTTTTGTGTCCTCTTGCGCTCCGATAATTTTTATTGAAAAAAAGAAAAAAAGCGCAATTGCAACAAAAGATGCAACTAATAAAATTAGAGTTTTATCTAAATTTTTCATATTTATATTATACCACTGCGTATCATCATTACGCCATTACTTTATACACAACCAACCCAACATTTCCCGAAATCGGATTTCGGGAAATGTTGGAAATACAACGAGATGATAAGGATTTTTTTCCTATTCTTGTCCATAGAAAATTAATCTAAAAGCATGCTATTTACTCTCCCTAAATCCGTCTCTGACCACTCTCTTAAAAACCTCTCATACTCCCCCCTATTTTTAAATTGGTCTAAGATTATTTCTGTTCCGTCTAATATTAAATCTTCAAAATCGTCGTACAAATAACCCTTCAGGCTAGACCATGGATATTTAATGAGTTCCCCCTTTTTTGAATTCCAATTTTTTATATTTCCAGTTCTCCAGTTTTTGCTATCAATAAAATCTAGTGGATTGAGATGGATATATAATGAAGCATGTAAAAGATATTGGTTTGAATCAATGTGTTTGGCTTTGAAGTTACCCTCAAAAAGAGTTCCCTTTCTGTCATTTTTTATATTTATATATTTTGCAATGGCGATATTGCATTTACGAATAAAGTCGATTATTCCGTTTTCTCTTAATTCTCTTACCAAAAGATGATAGTGATTAGGCATAACTGCATAAGCAACAACTTCCACAAGCTTATCACCTCTCCACGCAATTTCTACTGCCTTTTGCCATTTTTCCCCACCATAGTTTCTATGACGCTCAAATGCTTTAGTAGATTCTGTAGAATTAGCCAATAAAAAAGCCTGTTTAAGTTTAAGAGCATTTTCATACTTCTCAAATTCTGGAACATTTAATATTGTTCTGTTATAAATATGATAATATTCTCCTGGTACAAATATTTCTTTCCTCATATGTTCTAGTTTATCCCGAAATCGGATTTCGGGGAAGTCAAAAAATACAGTAAAATAACAAAGGATTTTTGCCTATCCTCGCTCACAAAAACAAAATTCTAACCGAAATCGGATTTCGGTTTTTAGGCACATAATCCCCATCCACAAATAGGACAAGACAAACACCCTTCTTTAAAAGAAACTTCTACTTTGCAATTTGGACAATGAGTAGGTTTTTTACTTGAATCTGTGCCATTACTACTACCATTCATATTCACCGTAGACGGATCATGATAAACAGCCATCCCTTCTGCTTTTTCGTCCGTTAAGCTTTGTAAACCATCCGATTTATCTTTTTTCCCTTTGGATGTTCTTTTGACGTCTTCAGAAGAAGAAGAAAGAACTTGTTCTTTTATAGAAGTATCTCTATAAACCGCCACTCCTTTACACCCCAGCTCATATGCCAGAAGATACACCTTCCGCATATCTTCTTGAGTGGCATTGCTTGGGAAATTAATAGTTTTTGAAATTGAAGAATCTACCCACTTCTGAAATGATGCCAAACTTTTAACATGATCTTCCGGCTTAATATCATGACTAGTAACAAAAACTTTCTTAATTTGGGGCGGAATATAGTTTATATTTTTAACAGACCCCTTAGAATCAATAACGTCAGTAATTAAGTTGTCATCAAATAAATCTTCTCTCTGCATAACACGCTCGAAAACAGGATCGATATAATAAAAGGAGCCAACGGCGACATTCTTTTGATAAACCAAAGAGTAAACTGGCTCAATACCAGACGAACAACCAGCAATCATGGAGGTAGAACCTGTTGGCGCAATAACCGTAGTATAACTATTTCGAAGTCCATACTTTTTAATGTCTTTAGACAGTTCTTTCCAGTCAAAATTCCAAGACTTTTTATCTTTAAAACCCCTAAAAGGCATTTTCCCGTCAGCATAAGAACTCTTTTTAAACAAAGGAAAAGGTCCTCTTTTCTTAGATAACTCCATAGATTCTAGTTTGGAGTGGTAATTTATAAATTCAGCAATTTTTTCCATCAAATTTCTTCCCTTATGAGAATTATAAGGAATATCCATTTCATAAAACAAATCTCCCAACCCCATAATCCCTAGGCCAATTTTTCTAGTTTGCAGTGTCATCTCCTCTATTTCAGGAAGTGGAAATTTGTTGATGTCTATTACATTATCTAAAAGTCGCACCGCTAACCGCGTAGATATAGCTAACCTCTCCCAGTCAATTGACCTTCTTTCTTGTGAATCAATTTTTACAAAATCCCACAAATTTAAAGAACCTAAATTACAAGATTCATCTGGATACAAAAGTAGCTCTCCGCAAGGATTAGTAGTAACAATTGGACCCAAAACATCTAATAGAGGATTGAGTTCGTTGATAGTGTCATAGAAAAGAACTCCTGGTTCAGCAGATTCCCATGCCTGGTAAACTATTTTTTCAAATAATGCTTTGGGAGAAATCTGTTTCTGTACCTCTCCCGTGTTTGGGTTTATTAATGGGTAGGGTTTGTCTTTTTTATAGTGATCCCAGAAGTCTCCCATTATCAATATGGAAATATTAAAATTATTCAAAGCTTTATTCCCCCCCTTAGCAACAACAAATTTCTCTATATCTGGATGGTTGCTATTCATAATACCCATATTTGCACCTCTTCTAATACCCCCCTGCTTAACAACTTCTGTCATTGTGTCAAAAAGGCGCATAAAACTTAGGGGTCCCGAAGAAGCCCCTCCAGTTGTTTTTATAAAACCCCCTTCTGGACGTAATTTTGAGAAATTATAACCAAGCCCACCTCCAGATTTGAAAATAATAGAAGCCTTTTTCAGTGTGCCCATAATAGAGTCTATGGAATCGTCTATACCCAATGCAAAACAAGCTGAACCCATACCCAAATAACTCCCAAAGTTAGCAAGAGCTGGGGTATTAGGCATAAAACTTCGCGAAATCATTAAATTATAAAAACTAATAATCTCCTTCTCCTGTTCTTTGAACTGATTACTTCTCATCATTTTTACCAAGCGCTCCCATTTTACTTTAATTCGGCCGTTTTCCTCAAATCGCCTGAAAGAATGATAAAGCGCCTTAACATGAAAACGATTTAAGTAATAATCCCCTATTCTAAGTTCGTTTTCTAAAGCAACTGCCTTTCGATCGCTTAAAGTCATCTCTTCTGGGCTTGGCATAATGTCTTTCTTTACTCTTTTCCGCCCAACTCGCTTGTCGTATAAAACATTTGGCAAAACACAATGAAGCGCCACTCTTTCAAAAAGCTCTTTTGGTGACTCCTTAACGGCACCCGAGGAATCTTTTTTTAAATAACGACTTTTAAGGACTCTTAATGCGTTTGGATCAAAACTTTTATCAACTTCGTCTGTTTCAGTCTTATTTAAAATGTCCTGCTTTTCCTTGCGAATCTCACCCCGTTTTTGCCTATATAAAATATAAGATTTAGCAACTTTGGCAAAACCTTTGTCTACCAAAGATTCTTCTACCAAATCCTGCAGGTTTTCAATAGTCGGGATTGCTTTTAGAACATTATTTTTATATTTTTCGTTAAGCTTTTCAATAACAGCAAGCATGACCTCTTCTGCCAATTTTCTATCTGGCTTTCCGCTCGCCTCAAAAGCCTTAAAAACCGCTTCAACAATACGGTCCTTTTTAAATTGAACAACTCTCCCGTCCCGCTTTTTTATTTGCTTGGGGATTTTAATTTGAGGATTTTTTCTCTCCATACACATATCTTACCTTAAAAACAAAAATTCACAAAAAATGAATTTTTGTGGATAACCTATAAAAATTGCTGATGCGGAGGAGACAGGATTCGAACCTGCGATACCTTGCGGTATACCACCTTTCCAAGGTGGCGCACTCGGCCACTATGCGACTCCTCCTCTTAATTTTTTTACCCTATCCTCTATTGGTGGGTGGGTCAAGAATAAACCTTTGGCCTTTCTTTTTAAAATTTTCTTTTTCGGATCAGCAAGCCACAAATGATTAGTCGCCTTGTTCGCCACTTTCATGGGCGTAGTATCTTTAGAAATTTTTTCCAAAGCGCTTGCCAACCCCTCTGGATATCTGGTCAAAAGCGCTCCAGACGCATCGGCCAAATATTCCCTCTTTCTGGAAATAGCTAATTGAATAAGCATAGTAGCAATGGGAGCAAGAATTGCCAAGGCAATACCAGCAATCATTAAAATAGCCCCCGCCCTGCCCTGATCTCTATCCCTAAACCCTCCCCAAAAAAGAGATCTTAAAAAGACGTCCGAAAGAAGTGCCACAAAGCCAACCAAAACCACCGCCACCGTGGAAAGAAGCATATCTCTATTTCCGATATGAGCCAACTCATGTGCTAAAACACCTTCTAATTCGCTTCGGTCTAGCTGAGCAAGCAAGCCACTGGTTACCGCCACCACGGCTTTTTCCGGATTTCTTCCTGTCGCAAATGCATTTGATGCTTGTTCATTTACCAGATAAAGCCGAGGCATCGGAAGCCCTGCTGTAATAGATAGATTCTCTAAAATATTATAAAGCTCGGGCGAATCTCTCTTTTCAATTTTTTTGGCCTTACTAATTTTCAAGACAATCTTGTCGCTATACCAATAGCTGGTAAAACTCATGGCGACACTAAACAAAACAAAGACAATCAAAATTAGAGAGTTTCCATAAATTTGGGAAAATACCCAGCCAACACCAATAACCACAATAAAAAAAATCGTGAACAGCATCCAAGTTTTACGGAGATTAGATTCTTTGTGGGTATATAAATTTGTCATTAAAAATTCACTTTGACGGGTTCTTTCTCTGCTTCGTTTTCGTGTTCAAAAAAGTCCATTTTCGTAAATCTAAACAAGCCGGCAATTAAAAGGGTTGGGAAACTTTGAATCTTGATGTTGAGATCACGGACATTTGTGTTAAAAAACCTGCGCGCTGCCTGAATCTTGTTTTCCGTGTCTGCCAGCTCCCTCTGTAAATCCAAAAAGTTAGCATTAGCTTTTAGGTCAGGATAACTTTCAGCCACAGCAAATAAAGACTTCAAAGTTCCCGAAAGCATGTTCTCTTTCCCCTCCTTGTCTAAAGCATCTCCAGATCCAGACATGGCTTCCGTCCGCGCGCGCGTAACATTCTCCAAGACATCTTTCTCGTGCGACATATATCCTTTGACTGTTTCCATTAAATTAGGAATCAAATCGTATCGGCGCTTGGTCTGCACGTCTATGTCAGAAAGCGCTTCCCTGCTTCGGGTTCTTAAAACAATCAAACGATTAAAAGTATAAATCAGCCACAAAAGAATGACCCCCAAAACCGCCAAAATTATTATAGTAGTTGTACTCATATTGTTTGTTTATTACTTATTAATAACCTTATTATATATCAAAAACCCCTGCTTCGCTAGAAACAGGGGTTCGTTCAAAAAATTGTATATCTTACATCATTCCTGGCATACCGCCGGGCATGCCACCTGGCATTCCACCTCCTCCCATCATTCCGCCTCCATCATCTTTCTTATCTGGCAAATCTGCAATTACTGCTTCGGTAGTCAAAAAGATGGCCGAAGCAGAAACAGCATTTTGCAAAGCGCTTCTGGTAACTTTCACAGGATCAATAATTCCAGTGCGAAGCATATCCGCCACCACCTTATCTGCCCCAGCATCATAGCCAATATTAGATTTTGAATTCTTTTCAATTTCGGCCTTAATTTCATTCACAATCACCGAACCGTCTTCCCTGCCGGCATTGATAGCAATTTGTTTAAGGGGTTCTTCTATGGCGTCAAGTAAAATATTCACGCCCGACTTAAACTCCTCAACAATATTTTTGGAAGGAGCTCTAAATTTTCCTTCAGCAAAATCTTTAGCCACAATCATCCCTGCCTTAATTAGCGCTATGCCACCACCAGAAACAATTCCCTCTTCAATGGCCGCTTTGGTCGCTTCTTTGGCGTCATCAATTTTAAATTTCTTATACTTCATCTCTGTCTCCGTAGCTGCGCCCACCTTAATCACCGCCACGCCACCAGCAAGCTTCGCCAACCTCTCTTGTAGTTTTTCTTTATCAAAATCAGATTTAGTTTGAGCAATTTGATTTTTAACCTGACTAATTCTTTCTTCAATTTCAGTCTTCTTCCCCTTTCCACCCACAATGGTTGTATTTTCTTTTGTAGAAATAACTCTGCGCGCTCGGCCAAGCATATTTATCTCCGCTGTTTCCAGCTTCATGCCTGTCTCTTCAGAAATAACTTTTCCGCCAGTAACAATGGCAACATCTTCTAGCATTTCTTTCTTGCGATCGCCATATCCAGGAGCTTTAATCGCCAAAGCATTAAAAGTTCCTCTGATTTTGTTTACCACCAATGTCGCCATGGCCTCACCTTCTACGTCTTCGGAAATAATAACCAATTCTTTCTTACCCGATTGAGCCAACTTTTCTAGAAGTGGTAAAATTTCATTGATAGAAGCAATTTTTTTATCAACTAACAAAATATTCGGATTATCATAAACTGCCTCCATGCTTTCTGTATTGGTAATCATATATGGAGAGCTATATCCCTTATCAAATTGCATACCCTTTACCATTTCACTCTCCACCCCAAAGCTCTGAGATTCTTCCACAGTAATTACTCCGTCTTGACCAACTTTTTCAAAAGTGTCGGCAATAATTTTACCAATTTCTTCATCCTCTGCTGAAATAGTTGCCACCTGCAAAATCTCATTTGGGTTTTTAATCTCTTTAGACATTTTCTTTAACGCTTCTACCACATGGCCAGAAGCAGTTTCAATACCAAGTTTTACTCCAATAGGATTCACTCCCTGCATAGAGAGCTTGAGTCCTTCTTTTATAATAGACTGCGCCAGAACAGCAGCAGTGGTTGTTCCATCCCCCGCTGTATCATTCGTCTTGCTAGCAACTTCTTTAATAATTTCTGCGCCAATATTTTCTATTTTATCTTCCAGCTCAATTTCCTTGGCAATGGTAACTCCATCGTTTGTAATGTCTGGGGTTCCAAAAGACTTTCCCAAAACCACATTACGCCCCTTAGGACCCAAAGTAACCTTGACCGCATTGGCCAAAGCATCCACACCTCTCTTCAAAGCATTCCTTGCCTCTTCATTAAAAATTATTTGTTTAGACATAATAAAATTTATTCAATAACTGCTAAAATGTTTTCTTCACTTACTATATAGTATTCTTTATCATCGACTTTAATTTTTTCTGAATTATACTCTGAAAAAAGAACCATATTACCTTTTTTAACAATTTTCCCGGTTCCAACAGCGATCACAGTTCCGCGATCAATTTTTTCTTTACCAACTGTATCGGGAATTACAATACCAGATGAAGTTTTCTTCATCCTCTCTTCTTCAGAAAGTGCTTCAACTAAAACTCTTTCTCCGACAGGAGTAATTTTTTGTTTCTTCATATGTTAGAAATTTAACCAATTTTAAAGACCTTGTCAACTCGTGACAAGGTCTTATCTGTACTACATACTACGAAGTCCGGTGTCGTAGTGACAAAACCTCAAACAAAAAACCGTCCACAATGGACGGTTTTGATTTTTAGAAAAGTTTTAGTACCTCGGTATCGCCTTTTGTGTTTTTTATAGTTAGCTCCCCGTCATCATTAACAAAATCAAGTATATATTTCAAAAATCCCTTACTTGCCTTATCCACTCTTAGTGCAACATCACTTCCAGACAAATTAGGAAACAGCTTTTGCCCCATTACTATTAAATGTGCCTTGTGGACTTCATCAAAATGAACTTTCATACTATATCTCCTTTCTTGCCTCGCCATAGCTTTGGCGAAGGCGGGTCGATTTTCAAATAACTTATTTCAACCAAAAAATAGCATCTGAAATGCTATTTGTAAAGTCCTCTTCTGTGGGAAGTCGGACTTCCCACAGAACCCAAAACACGCTCTATTCTAGGAAAATGTAGGCGTGTTTTCCTAGAATGAACTACTAATCCACTTTTCAATTTTTTAACACTCCACCCTTCTTTCAATTTATATTCTTCAAACAAATCTTTAGTAACAAGTAAATCTATGTCATTGCAATCTCGTAGTCCATGTGCACACATTGACCCACTTCCAAAAACAGCATATTTACCAAGTGGCAAATTTAATTCTTTTAATTTTTTAAACAATTCTTCTTCCATAAACCCATCTTACCAATTTTTATCTCAACTTAACAACTTAAAACAAAAAACCGTCCACTGTGGACGGTTTTGATGTATAACAAACTATCTTGACAATTTCAACCCCTCCGTTATACTGTAATCAACGTTGAAACTATCTTATGTTAATCAACATTCTACCAATTATTCAAATAGTTATTTCTGTTTTGCTTGTCGTTGCCGTTCTTTTACAGCAACGTGGTTCTGGTATGTCTGGTGTTTTTGGTGGTGGAGATGGCGGAGGAAGCTATAGCACCAGAAGAGGCTTTGAAAAAATCTTATTTAGATCAACCATTATCTTAGCAGTTTTATTCTTTTTATCTACTTTCATTGCATTGCTTATTAACTAGTGAATGAAATACTTTAAAATACTCCAATCTAAAATTCTCTGGCTAGAGTTGCGTTTCCGATACGCAATTAATACTCTTACTCCAGCTTTGAAAAAAATATTACTAATGTTAGTATTTTTATTTTTGATAAGTGGAGTAATATTAATATATAAAATTGATCAGAAAATTAGTATTGAGGTTCCAACAAGTGCCGGCACCTTAAGAGAAGGTATTATAGGCACCCCCCGATTTGTAAACCCAATCCTAACGATTTCCGACGCCGACCGAGACTTAACCATGCTTGTTTATTCAGGATTAATGCGATCCCAAGAAGACAGACTTGTCTTTGACTTGGCAGAAAGCTACGAGGTAAGTGAAGATGGATCATGCTACACCTTCACCCTAAAACCAAAACTTTCTTGGTCCGACGGAAAACCACTCACCAGCGATGATATACTTTTTACGATTGAACAAATCAAACACCCCGAAACAAAAAGCCCAAAAAGGGCAACATGGGAAGGAGTTGATGTTGTCAAAATAGATGACCAAAAAATTAAATTCTGCCTAGAAAAACCTTATGCACCATTTCTAGAAAACACAACCATCGGCATTCTTCCTTTTCATATCTGGAAAAATGTTTTACCAGAACAAATGCCTCTAAGTAATTTCAATATAGACCCTATTGGCTCTGGACCATTTAAAATAGACCAAATAGACAGAAATTCTTCTGGAATTATAAAATCTTACACCCTAATTCCCAACAAAAACTTTTCCCTAAAAAAACCATATCTTAAGAAAATTATCCTCAAATTCTACCCATCGGAAAAAGACCTAATCAGCGCCTACAAACAAAAAGAAATAGGCAGTTTAAGTGCTATATCGCCAAAAGATATTTTAGACATAAAAAGATCTAGTTCATATTTAAAAAATTATTCTCTTTCTAGAATTTTCGCCGTATTTTTTAATCAAGACAAAGCCTCCATTTTTACAAATCAAGAAATAAGAAAAGCACTGAATTTTAGTGTCGATAAAGATAAAATTGTTAATGAAGTTTTGCAAAATTTTGGTACCAAGATAGACAACCCTATTCCACCAGGGAGTATTGGCTACATTGAAACTGTAAAAGAAGAAATAGAAGCAACTTACGAAGACCAGCTAAAAAAGGCTAAAGATATTCTAGAAAATAACGGCTGGAAACTAGTCACCACAAAAATAAACGAAGGAGAGGAAAACGAAACAGAGGAAACCGTCTATACCAAAAAAACAAAATCGGAAACCAAAAGATTAGAGTTTTCAATTTCCACATCCAACGTCCCCGACCTAGTAAATACTGCTCAAATCCTAAAAGAAACCTGGGAAAACTTGGGAGCAAAGGTAAACGTCAGAATTTATGAAATCGGCGACCTTGAACAAAATGTAATTCGCCCACGAGAATACGACATACTTCTTTTTGGAGAAATTATGAGCAAAGACCCAGACGCCTTTGCCTTCTGGCACTCTTCCCAAAGAAATGACCCCGGCCTAAACATTGCCCTCTATGCCAATATTACCGTAGACAAGCTACTAGAAGATGCTCGAAGCACAATTGACGCCAATGAAAGAGAAAAAAAATATCGAGAATTTCAAGAAGAATTAAGAAAAGATGTCCCAGCAATTTTCTTATACTCTCCTCACTTTATTCACCTCTTGCCTAGTTCTATTCAAGGTGTCGACGAAGAATCTATTACCATGTCCTCCGAGAGATTTTCTCAAATTTATGACTGGTATACAAAAACTAAAAAAATATGGAAAATTTTTATAAAAGAATAACAGAACTTATTAAAAACAAAGAATCTCAACCGCGCACGCTCTCGGCAATGAGCTCAGTCTTGCAAAAACCAAACGACAAAGAAGACCGTATAATTTACGATGTTTATCGAGGCGTAGAAAATGTTAAGAACCTAAGATACGACCTAACTTTCATTTATCCTGAAACGCTTGGAAAAGAGTTTTCAAAAACATATGGGCACTACCACAAAAAAGGTGGCATAGAAATAATGGGAGTGGTCAAGGGAAAAATACAGTGGCTTTTCCAAAAATACGAAAATAACCCCAAAATAATTACCGAAGTATATTTGGTAGAGGCCAACGAAAAAGAAAGTACAATATTTTTACCAGGTTTTGGAATAATAAGTATAAATCCAACGAAAAAAGAAACAATTCTTTCAAACTGGTTAAGTTTAGACTTGGAAAGCGACTACCAATCCTACACCGAACTTCATGGTGCCTGCTATTATGCTTTGGAAAATGGTGAATTTATAAAAAACCCGAACTATGATGAAGTGCCCGAATTGATAAAACTAAAACCAAGAGAAATACCAGAACTAGGAATAACTTTTAACAAACCCATCTACGACCTAAAAGACACACCGGAAAAATTAGACTTTTTAAATAATCCTGAAAAATACAAAAACATTTTAACATTAGAAAATTGCTTTACTAAAATATGAAAAATAGAACAAGGCCGAAAAAAGAAATTTCTGACAAGATAAAAATAATTCCTCTAGGAGGAGTGGAAGAAATTGGTCGCAATATGACAGTTATAGAATACAAAGACGACATCATTGTAGTGGATGCTGGTTTTCAATTCCCCGAAGAAGATACCCCCGGAATAGATTACATTCTACCAAACACCAAATATCTTGAAGGAAGAAAAGATAAAATCCGAGGGCTTATTTTAAGTCACGGGCACTTAGACCATATTGGCGGTATCCCCTATTTGATAGATAGAATTGGCAATCCTATAATTTACACTACCCGACTTACTAAGGCGATGATCATTAAGCGTCAAGAAGAGTTTCCTGCAGCCACCAAACTTATTGTAAAAGAAGTAAAATCTGGAGAAAGCATCAAGCTTGGAAAATTAGGGGCTAAGTTTTTTGATGTTACTCATACTGTTCCAGATGCTATTGGTACAGTTATCACGACACCGTTCGGAAACATTATCTATCCAGGAGATGCCAAGATAGAACACGACGGCAAGGGCGAACCAACCAAAATAGGAGAATATCTTAAACTAGGAAAAGAAAAAAACCTACTTTTACTTCTAGAAAGCACCAACTCTGAAAAAGCCGGGCATTCAATTTCTGAAGAGACTGTACGAAAAACTTTAGAAAAAGTTTTTCGAGAATCTCAAAAAAGAATTATCGTGGGAACTTTCTCATCTCAACTAGAAAGAATTATAGATATTATCAAAACTGCTGAGAAAATAAAAAGAAAAGTTGCCATCGACGGACTAAGCATGAAAACAAATGTAGAAATTGCCAAAAAACTAGGTCTTTTTTCTCCAAAGAAAGACACCATGATCTCGATAAATAATATAGACGAATATCCAGAAGAAAAAATAATAATAATTTGTACAGGGGCTCAAGGAGAAAAAAATGCTTCTTTGATGAGAATTGCCCGAAACAAACATGCTCACATAAAACTTCATTCTGGAGATACAGTTGTCCTTTCCTCCTCTATTATTCCTGGTAATGAAAAAAGTATCCAAATCTTAAAAGACAATCTTTCTAAGCAAGGGGCGAAAATAATTCATTACCAAGTTGCCGACATTCATGCCAGCGGTCATGCTTATTCTGAAGAACTAAAGTTAATGATTAAAATGATAAAACCAAAGTTTTTTGTCCCAGTTCATGGACATTATTTTATGCTTAAAACTAATGCCAATCTTGCTGAAGAAGTGGGTATACCAAAAGAAAATATTCAAATTCCATCAGGAAACGGTTCAATAATAGAAGTTGATAGAAATAAAATCAAAGAATCAAAAAATACCGTTCCGGCAAACTATGTTATGGTAGACGGACTTGGGGTAGGAGATGTAAAAGAAATTGTGCTTCGTGATAGAAAAATGCTCGCTCAAGACGGAATATTTGTAATTATTGCTGCGATAGATTCCAAGTATGGCAAAGTAATCGGTTCACCAGATATTATTTCTCGCGGGTTTGTCTATTTAAAAGAATCTCAAGAACTTCTTAGAAGTGTTCGCAGTATTGTTAAAAAAATAGTACAAGAATCTTCCAATATGCACCCCGTAAATATTTCTTTTATGAAAGACCAAATCCGTGAACGCATTGGCAAATTCCTCTTTCAAAAAACAAAAAGACGACCGATGGTATTACCGGTCGTCATTGAGGTTTAGTTGTCTTTTCTAAATCTATCATTATTTTCTAAAACAGCTTTGACGAATTCTGGAATATAGCCGGCTTTTTTGGATACCTTGGCTAAAGCATTAATGTCCTTAGGAAGACACTTGCCGCCAAAACCAAAATTACCCTCGGTAACCATAGTGTGCATTCGGCCAACTCTTCCGTCGGCAATAAACATTTCACGTAAGTCGTTGTAATCTACACCTAGAACCTTGGCAATTCTATAAACTTCATTACAAAAAGTAACCTTAGTCCCAAGCCAAAGATTTTCAGTATATTTTACTAATTCAGCACTAGTGCTGTCGGTTTGAAAATAACGACAATCTGGTCCCATAACAGGCTGAAAAATATTAATTAGTTGGTTTGTATCTTTGCGATCGCCACCAAATATCTGAAAACTGTGATATTTCATTTTGGTTGGGTGCGGATAATCTTTCCAATACGGAACAAAATAATTTCCTTCGCCAATATATTCCGGGCTAAAACAAATTCTTTCTTTGTATTTTTTCTTTAGTTTTTTAGTTGTTCCAGGCGGAATTGTAGACTTAATTAAAATTAAAGGACTATTGCACTCTTTAACCACCTCTTCCACAATACTTATATCGCACGCTCCATCCTTCTTTTGAGGTGTAGGAACACAGATAATTGCTAAATCACTTTTGCTTTTTTTAGCTTTAGTTTGAGATGTTTTACTTAACGAAGGATCGATTTTTATAAGCTGATAATTACTAACCAAAAGATCACAAACAGCTTTACCCACGTATCCCTCACTCCCATAAATTTTTATTTTTTTGTTCATCTACCCCTATTGCAACCTCACAAAATTCAACAAAGTAACGCAGTTTAGCACAAACAACAGAATCATTTAAAACTTTTTCTTCTCTCATGTTTGTCTCTTTCAAATTTTACCCAAAAACACCCATTAAAAATTTCAACAGATCTTCTTTCAGTGTATTTTTAATGTTTAATATTTACAGATTTAGCTTTTACTTACGATCGTAGATAAAAACTAAATTGAATAATAAAAATAAAAAAAGATGTGCAACAATCTTTTAGTTTTTATTCAAAATGTTTCAATAAAAATTCTGCCAAAACTTCTCCTCCAAGCTCTTCTGGCTTGTGCTCTACAAAATACTCGGCCTCTACTCTTTCGGGGTTCACTGTAACACCTTTGCCCACCTGAAGCATCTCAGCATCGTTGAAATTGTTACCGGTGGTCATAATTTGTTTTGGGTCTATACCCAAGCTTTCAGCCAATTTACTTATTCCAACCCCCTTAGACATTTCTTTGTTTCCAATGTCGTACCCTTCATTAGTCCACAAACTATACAAACTTCCCCCACCTATTTTTTCAACCAACTTAGGAATTTCTTCCATCTCTTCACAATGAACCGTAAGAATAAATAATTTTGGTTCAAACCCTCGGATACGTGAGTCCGTCTTTTTTAAATCTCTTATTTTTTCTTTAAGATCTCTTAGTTTATCAAAATAATCGTCTGGATATACTGGATGTGTAATTTGATTATTTAACCAAGTAATATTTCCATTTTCGGCCTGTAAAATAGTCTGCTTGTCAAAAATTTCGTTCACCAAACTTTTTAGATATAAAATATTTCTACCCGACGAAAAATTAAGTCGCACGTGTTTTTCTAATTTGTTTAAATTTTCCATAAACTCTTTGGAAAGTGGCTTAGAGTCCATGTAGAACTTTGCGCCTCCGTCTTCCTCACGAATCTCTGTGCCCGTTGGAGCTATCACTCCATCAATATCAAAAGTAACAACTTTTATATTATCCAACTCTTCTTTTTTAATTTCTTCTAGATTCTTCATATTTTCTAGTATATCATAGCAATATGAAGATAGGAATTGTAGGACTACCAAATGTGGGAAAATCAACACTTTTTCAGGCTATTACACAGAAGAAGGTGAATATTTCAAACTATCCATTCTGTACTATTGATCCAAATGTTGGAATTGCCACAATTCCAGACAAGCGACTTGAAAGAATTGCTGAAATTGTAAAACCAGAAAAAATAATTCCAGCTGTTGTTGAATTTGTAGACATTGCTGGACTTGTAAAAGGTGCGCATAAAGGCGAAGGCCTTGGTAATCAGTTCCTCTCTTACATTTATACTGTTGATGCTATTCTTTTGGTAATCAGATGCTTTGAAAATAAAAAAATCATACATATTGAAAATGAAATAGACCCGTCTCGTGATTTTGAAATTATAAAAAACGAACTAAAATTAAAAAGTGAAGAATTGACACAAAAACCTTTGATAAAAGTTTGTAACATTAAATCTGAAGGAGATAATAAAGATTTTGAAAATTGTGATTTAGAATTAGATTTTAAATTAGAACTTGAAATGTCAGAAATGAATACAGAGGAGCTGAAAGAACTGGAATTAAAACCAAAAATAAACGAAGTCATAAAACTTTCTTATAAAACACTCGGGTTGTTAACTTTTTATACAATAAAAGGTGGAAAAGAATTACGCGCCTCATCTCTAAAAAACGGACTCAATGCCCCCGAGGCTGGTGGTAAAATCCATAGTGATTTTCAAGAAAAATTTATTAGGGCTGAAGTTTTAAGTTTTGACGACTTCTCGACAATTAAAAATACTTGCCCTGAACCCAAGCAAGGCTTGTGGTTCAGGGCGCGCGAAAAAGGGCTTCTGCGTACCGAGGGTAGAGACTACGTTGTAAAAGACGGCGACATTATAGAGTTCCTAATATAAAAACCCAGCCTTTCGTAAGGGCTGGGTTTGTTTTTTATTCTTTTTCTCGATAGGATAACTTTATAATGTAAAGATTTTGTGGTCTTACGCCGTTGTTGGTAACTGCACCAATAACGGTATCCTCGTAAGAAATATTTCTTTCAACCTCCCAACTAACAACTTTTACATCACCAAGTTCTTCTTTACAAACTTCTTCAATTTCCAAATCAGTAACTGGCACATTTTTTAAAAAAATACGATATGGCCTTATTTTGTCGGACATAACACCCTCCTCTCTTTATTGTTTGCTCTGCCTACACAATAAACCAATACCACTTACTTGTCAACCTTTTATATAAAAATGGTTGCAAAATTTCTCAAAATTGCTAAGATACTTCTTGTATATGAGTACCGATAAAAATATATATGAAATTGGGTATTTACTAAAAACAAACCTTAAAGACGAGGATGTTTTAGCGTTCTCCGAAAAACTTAGAAACATTATCACTGAAAAAAGTGGATTGGTTATTAATGAAGGAAAGGTAAAAAAAGAAATTCTGGCCTACCCTATCAAAAAAGAATTGACTGCGTTTTTTAATTGGATCAAATTTTCAATTTCTACAAAATTATCTTCAGTCGAAGAAATTAAAGAGTATTTAGATAAACAAGAACAACTTATTAGATTTTTAATTATCAAGGCCACAAGAGAAGACCAAAAACCAACAAGCTTCAAACCCTTTTCAAAAACCAGAGAAAAGTTTAAGAAGTTCTCCTTTATTAAAAAGGAGGATACACAAAAAGAAGTTCCGACGATCGCCAAAAACGATCTCGAATTCCCAACCCCGCCAAAGGCAGACATCGGAACAAAGGAAGAAGAAATTGATAAACAAATAGAAGAATTATTAGGTGAATAAATAAAAATATGAATTTAAACAAAGTATTCATTGTTGGCAACCTAACACGCGACCCAGAGCTCCGCACCCTTCCTTCAGGTACAGCAGTAACATCTTTTGGGATAGCAACAAACAGGACATGGAAAAATCAGTCTGGTGAAAAACAACAAGATACTCAATTTCACAATATCGTTGCTTTTGGTAGACAAGCAGAAATTGCCAATCAATACCTAAACAAAGGAAGTATGGTAATGATTGAAGGGAGAATTCAAACAAGACAATGGGAGGCACAGGATGGGTCAAAAAGATCACGAACAGAAATTGTTACCGAAAGATTACAATTAGGACCAAGAAGGACTCCGACGAGCGCCAAAAGCACTGCCGGAGTTCCAACTCCTGATGTTAAAAATCAGGACACCGGAAAAGAATCACTAGATACCATTGAATACCCAGAGGAAAATAATAATCCAGAAGATATTCCCTTCTAGACTAAATCCGAAGCACAAAGCACGAAATCCGAAACAAATTCAAATAACCAAAATTCAAAATACAAAACAGTTTAGAACATTATAATTTATAATTTAATTATTGTTTCGAATTTCGATATTCGAATTTCGAATTTAATCCTTTATGACCAAACAATGTCATTTTTGTATAAATAATATAAAAAAAATTGACTACAAAGACACAGATGCTTTGAAGAATTTTATCGACGAACAGGCCAAAATTATGCCCAAAAAGCACACCAATCTTTGTATCAAGCACCAAAAAGGACTTGCCTTAGCAGTAAAGCAAGCCCGTTTTCTAGGATTACTTCCATTTGTTGGCGATTAGAGTTCTTCCTTAATTTTTTTAACTAACTCTTTGGAAATGCTAGGATTTTCTTTCAAGAAGTTCCTAGCTTTTTCATATCCAACTCCTAGTTTAGTATTTTCATACGAATAAGATGCTCCAGATTTTTTAATAATCCCATACTTTTCACCAAGATTTAAAATCTCGCCGAAAGGTGAGATACCTTCGTTATAAATAAGGTCAAACTCGGCAACCCTAAAAGGTGCAGCTGTTTTGTTCTTAACTACTTTAACGCGCGTACGATTGCCAATTATATCATCTCCTTTTTTAATTTGAGCAATTCTACGAATATCAATCCTTACTGATGAATAAAATTTCAAAGCCTTTCCTCCTGGTGTTGTTTCTGGATTTCCAAACACCACACCGATCTTCATTCTAATTTGGTTTATAAAAATAACCACGGTTTTAGATTTAGACACAATAGCTGTAAGTTTACGAAGCGCTTGAGACATTAGACGGGCCTGCAAGCCCATGTGAGAATCCCCCATTTCTCCCTCTATTTCAGCGCGCGGGGTAAGAGCAGCCACAGAGTCTATTACAATCACATCAAGCTTACCCGAGCGAACCAAACTTTCCGTTATTTCCAAAGCTTGTTCACCTGTATCCGGTTGAGAAATCAACAAGTCGTTCACTTTCACTCCTAATTTCTTTGCATACTCTGGATCCATAGCGTGTTCGGCATCAACAAAAGCACACAAGCCATTTTTTTTCTGCGCCTGAGCCACTACATGTAAAGCCAGCGTGGTTTTCCCAGAAGACTCTGGACCATAAATTTCAATAATCCGACCGCGAGGTAATCCTCCAACACCTAATGCCGCATCAAGAGCAATAGAACCAGTTGGAATAGCATCAACATCAACCTTCTTTGCTTCCCCTAATTTCATTATAGCGCCTTCTCCATACTTTGACTTAATGCCATCTAAAATAACACTTAGGTCATCTCCAGTGGTTTTTGGTGGTTTTTTTGGTTTTGCCATTTTATTTATTTTGATTTAAAACAACTTTTAATTTTTTATTAATTTCTCTGTCAAATTTATCTTTTGCTGACAATTCAATGATATTATAGCCTTCAGCCAAAATCAAACTTTTACTGAAACTTCCGAAACTGTCAGTCAAAATTTGTTTACCGTCAACCATCAAAAGAACTGTGTTTAATGTTTTTCCTCTCACAGAGATGAAAGCATCTCCCAAAACTTGCCCATCTTCAGGAAAATCTATGGTAAGTTGTGGTCCCAACAAGAAAGCCTTGGCCTGATGAAAAAAATAGAAACTCAAGATAATCGCGACAACCACAACAGCAGATATTTTTATGTACAATAGTGATTTCGGTTGCATTTTAGTATTGCTCGCCTGGTTTCTCTACTAAAATATCCCTCGGCCGAGATCCATCCGGGGGACCAACCACCCCCCGTTGTTCCAGCATATCTAGCAATCGAGCTGCTCGAGCATATCCAACTCTAAGTCTTCTCTGTAAATAAGACGAAGATGCTTTGCCAGCCTGAATCACTAACTCCCGTGCCTCCTCATAGAGTTCGTCATTTCCCTCTTCATCGTCCGAGCTCTCGTCAAAAATAGAAGCTTGTTGAACTTCTCCACTGCCAAGCGTGATGTCATTTACGTCCATATCTTCATAGTACTTGATTAGATATTTTACCACCTTTCGAACCTCTCCCTCCGAAACAAAAGCTCCTTGAATACGACGAGGCTTTGCTGAATCCCCTGAGAGAAAAAGCATATCTCCATTTCCCAAAAGGCGCTCTGCTCCAGCCATATCCAAAATAGTTCGCGAATCAACTTGGGAAGCAACTTGGAAAGCAACACGTGCGGTAATGTTAGCTTTAATTAATCCGGTGATAACATCTACAGACGGTCTTTGAGTAGAAACAACTAAATGAATGCCCACCGCCCGAGACATTTGAGCAAGCCTAACAATAGAGGCCTCAAATTCACGAGGATAAGTGGCCATAATATCCGCCAACTCATCAATTACAACAACAATATATGGCATATTTTCATCTGGATTTTTTTTGTGATACGAGTGGATATCTCTAGCGCCAGCATCCAAAAGAACATCGTAGCGTCTTTCCATTTCTTTAGTGGCCCACTTTAAAGACATAATTGCCTTTTTGGGTTCTGTAATAACAGGTGACAAAAGATGAGGCAAGTCATTATAAACGTTAAGCTCCACTCTTTTGGGATCTATCAAAAGAAAACGTAATTCTATTGGTGAATGCATGTAGAGTAAATTCATCATAAGTGCATGAATGGCAACAGATTTTCCAGAACCTGTAGCTCCAGCAATTAAAAGGTGTGGCATCTTGGTAATTGAAGAAAAAACAGGACGACCAGCAACATTCTTCCCCAAAGCAATAAGAAGTGGTATATCTTTGTTTTCAGATTCTTTAAGTAGGTGTCTCAAGCCAACAATTGACGAAGACCTATTGGGAACCTCAAGACCAACCAAAGATTTGCCAGGAATAGGAGCCTCAATTCTAATCGGGTGAGCCGCCAAAGCAAGGGCCAAATCATTATTTAAGGCAACTATCCGAGAAAGCTTAACGCCCTCAGCTGGTTTAATAGAATATTGAGTAACAGATGGACCAATACTAACTTCATCTATTTCTATACTGATACCAAAATTTTGAAAAGTTCTTTTGATAATATTTGCATTTGCCTTTATGTCGCCTGCCGAAGGTTTACCCTTGTCACTTTCTAGCAAGTCAAATGGTGGTGGTTGAATTTTTTTACCAAAAATTTTTTTTAATCCTCTGTTAATAGGTTCTACTTCAGCCCCATCGTCTTTTTTCAAATGTTCGTTTTTTTCTTCTTTAATTTCTTCAGATTGATTACCACCCTCAACCTTATAGTTGTCTTCCTCAGAATCTGTATCAGTATAATCTTCTTCATCATCTTTTCCAAAAAGTTTTTGTTGTTTTAATTTTTTTCTAAAAATAGAGAAAGAAACTGGAATATTAAACATTATTAAAAAGCCAATCAGTAATAGTACGAGAAACAAAATTAAAGTTGCCCAAAAATCAACGAGTTTTAAAAATGGTAAAGAGACAAAAAAGCCAACATATCCACCTGTCTTTTCACCAAAAATTAATTCGGCCAAAGCCAGACCGCTTAAAAGAATAAGAACACCTCCAATAAAATTGGACATTAGAATATTAGTTCGAAAAGACGCAAAAAGTGAAATGGCACCCAAAAAACAAAGAGTAGGCGCCAAAAATAACCCATCCCCAAAAAGAAAATCTAGGACTAAATAAATATATTTTCCTACTGGCCCTGCCTTACCAAAAATAGACAAAACTAAAAAGAACGCCAAGCCAAGACAAACTACTGCCCAAATGGAATGTTTTGTTTCGTCCCTTAATCCTTCTTGCCTCTCGCTGATTTCTTCTTTGTCTTGAGTTTTTTTCTTTTTTGTTTTCTTAGATTTCTTTGCCATTTTTAATTCTTGATTACCTCAACTTTTGTCCACTCACCCCATTCACCTTTTTTAAGCAAGCCATTGGTCGCTCCCATTTGCTGTAAAACCGAAGTGGCATTGGCCGTACCGAGTTGAATCGCATAAACAATGTCTCCTGTTTCAATATACCCAGCAGTAAAAGCCGAGCCAAAAGCATCTCCAGCGCCGGTTCGATCTACCATTCCAGATTCTGGAATTCCTGCTGAATACATATTCTTTCCATCAGAAACGACGACACCATCAGATCCTTTAGTCATTACCACAATGCCATCAACTAATTCATCTAACTTTTTAAAAATTTCTAAGCCGGAAGTTGGAAGAAGCATTTTAGAAAAATATGGAGCTTGTCATGAGTTGGGTGAAAAAGATATTGAAAACCCTTCGGCAGGACTCAAGGCAAGGTGGTTTTATTTGGGGTCTTTATCTG
>JBHPEK010000003.1:0-57171 GCA_042577045.1 Patescibacteria group bacterium | reverse complement strand
CCTAATTCTTGCCAATGCAGTGGAAGCTGTAATTGGTGCAATTTATTTAGACCAAGGGTATGAACAAGCAGATAGTTTTATTTTAAAAAATATTTCTTCTAATGTGCAGGATGTTTTGGATAATAAACTGTGGTGTGATGCCAAAAGTCTATTTCAGGAAAGAGCTCAGGAGACAACCGGAATTACACCGAGCTATGAAGTTTTAAAGGAGACGGGGCCAGACCACAAAAAATATTTTGAAATAGGTGTTTATTTGGAAAAAGAGCTGATTGCCACAGGAGAGGGTTTGTCCAAACAAGAAGCTCAGATGAATGCCGCTGAAAATGCCCTAAAAAAGAAAGGCTGGGAAGAATAAGATGCGCTTAAAAAGTCTTAAAATTCACGGTTTCAAATCATTTGCTAAGCCAGTAATCTTGGGTTTTTCGGGGTCTGTTTCTGCCATTGTTGGACCAAATGGATCTGGAAAGTCTAATGTGGCTGAAGCCATGGCTTGGGTTTTGGGAGAGCAGTCTATTAAAACCCTGAGGGGGAAAAGGGGTGAAGATCTAATCTTTAATGGTTCGTCGGCAACGTCTAAAATGGGTAAAGCGTCGGTCTCTTTAGTTTTTGAGAAATCGGTAGATGATGAGGTTCACATCTCTCGCACAGTTTTTAGAGATGGTGTTAATGAATACTCCATCAACGATACCCCATCACGATTGAAAGACGTGGTGGAATTTTTAAGCAGAGAAGGGACAGGTACGTTGAGGCATCACATTATTAGACAAGGAGAAGCAGACAACATTTTGAACTCATCTCCAAAATATCGTCGAGAGATTATAGAGAACTCTCTGGGCTTAAAAATTTATAAATTAAAAAAAGAAGAAGGTGAAAGAAAATTAATTAAAGCGAGAGAAAATATGACACAGGTAGAATCTTTAAGAAAAGAGATTCATCCACATATTCATTTCTTAAAAAAGCAGGTAAAGAAAGCATACCAGGCGACAGAGTTAAAAGAAAAACTAAAAGAACTTTGTTTTTCTTATTTTTCTAAAGCAGAGTCCTTTTTTGAAAAGGAGCTGGGCGAGATCTCTAAAGAAAAATTTGAGTTAAAAAAAATCTTGGAGGAAGCAACTACAAAATCTAAAGAAAAAAAAGAAGCTTTAAATAAGCTCAAAAAAGATAAAAACGAAAGAGTATTTGTCAGCGGAAGAATTAATGAGTTAGAGAGGGAGATTGGAAGATATGAGGGGATTCTTTCTCAACCCAAAGAGAAGCCCCAGATTAATTTAAGAGAAATGGCTAGTTTTATAGATTTTCTGGAAGAAGAGTTGGAAAAAGCTTTGGAGGAGGTAGAGGTTGGTAAAATAAGGATTATTTTGCTTGAAATTAAAGAAAAAACCAAATTATTCTTAAAAAAAGATACAGGGTCGGAAGACTTTTTGACTGAAATAAAAAAGAAACACAAAAAACTAATTGTGGAACTTGAAAGAGTTAAAAAAGAAGAGGTACAGTTGACTACTGAGAGCGAAAAACTTTCAAGTATGGAAAGAACTTTGTATCAGGATGAAATTAAAATAAATGAGTTGAAAAATATTATTCAAATTAAGGAAAGTAGGGAAAGAGAAATTAATGTTCGTAAAAATGGACTTCTTCAAGACAAGAAAGAGGCAGAAGCTATACTTAAAGAAGACATTAAGCTAAAGAAAATTGAGGTTGATTTTGAGGCAGGTGAGGCTGAGACAGAAAGAAAGGAGATTGAGAGAATAAAAATAAAACTAGAAGATAGTGGTGGAATTGGAGAGGAGATGATTAGGGAGTATGAGGAAATAAAAGCTCGGGATGAGTTTTTAGTAACAGAATTGACTGACTTAAAAAAATCCGCAGAATCTTTGAGGGAGTTAATTAAGCAGTTGGAAAATAGGTTAAGTGCGGATTTCAAGAGCGGAATTTTGAAAATAAATAATGAGTTCCAAAGATTTTTTGAATTAATGTTTGATGGAGGAAAGGCAGAATTAAAAATTAAAAACTTAAAGTTTAAAACTGAAGATGAATATGAAGAATTGGCCTCGGAAGAAGGAATAGATATTTTTGTTAGCTTACCGCGGAAACGAATTAGTTCACTAGATATGTTGTCTGGAGGCGAAAGAGCGCTAACTTCTATTGCTTTGTTATTTGCTGTTTCTCAGGTAAATCCCCCACCATTTTTGATTTTGGATGAAACTGACGCTGCTCTTGATGAGGCTAATTCTAGAAAGTATGCTGAAATGCTAAAGAAACTCAGCGAGCAGACTCAGTTAGTATTAATTACACACAATAGGGAGATTATGGGTATCGCCGGGGTCTTGTACGGTGTTACTATGGGCTCTGATAGTATTTCCCGTCTTTTGTCGGTAAAACTAGATAAAGCAAAAGAAGTTGTCATTTAATTTGACTATTTTAGACTTCTATATATAATAAATTCAATGTTAAGGATAAGAATGACAAGAGTTGGAAGAAAGCACGACCCTACATTTAGGGTTGTTGTTGTTGATTCTAAAAAAGCAACAAGAAGCGGTGCGTATTTAGAAAAACTAGGTTTTTGTAATCCTCGCAAGAATAATTTTCAGCTTAATGCAGAAAGAATTAAATATTGGATTTCTAAAGGAGCACAAACTTCTGACACAGTTCATAATCTTTTGGTCTCGGAAAAGATAGTTGAAGGGGGCAAACTAAACGTTTCCGCAAAGAGCAAAAAGAAAGAAGAATCAAAAGAGGATGTTGACAGGGGTTAATTTTTGTGTATAATAAGGATAAATAATTAGGGTTGGTCGACAAAAGAAAAAGAGAACAATTATTGGTTAACAGAAAGTGAATATGGCAGAAAAGTTTAAAGATGCAGAATTTCTTGAGTATGTCGTCAAGTCATTGGTTGATGAGCCTGGCGCTGTAAAAGTAGAGCGAACAGTTGACGAAATGGGAGTCTTGTTAACTCTAAAGATTGACCAAGTGGATATGGGTAAAATCATCGGCCGAAATGGAAATACCGCTAAAGCGATTCGAAGTCTTCTTCGTGTGGTTGGATTAAAAAACCAAGCTCGCGTTAATTTGAAGATTGAAGAGCCAGAAGGTGGAAGACCTAATCCAGCTCCAGTAGAAGAAAAGAGCATGGATGAGGTTGTAGATGATTTGAAGCTATAATTTAATCTATAAATAACAACAGAAAACCGCCCCGACTTTATGTCGTGGGTGGTTTTCTGTTATAATAAGAGTATGACTTTTCATGTTTTTACCATATTTCCAGAAGCAATGAACAGCTATTTTAATGTTTCTATTTTGGCGCGTGCCCAAAAGAACAAAAAGATTAAAATAAAAATTTACGATATTCGTAAGTTTACTAAAGATAAACACAAAAGAACCGATGAAAAGCCGTTTGGTGGTGGCGCTGGAATGGTAATGAAAGTTGAGCCGATTGTTCGAGCGGTAAATAGTGCGATAAAGAAAACAAAGAAGAAAAATTTTAAATACAAAACAATTCTTTTATCGGCAAAAGGGAAACAGTTTAATCAAAAAATAGCCCACAATTATTCGAACAAGTTTACAGATATTTTTTTGATTTGTGGGCGTTATGAAGGAGTTGACGAACGAGTTAAGAAAATATTAAAAGCTGAAGAAATGTCTATTGGGCCGTATGTTCTTACAGATGGTGAAGTGGCGGCTATGGCTATTGTTTCAAGCGTAGCTCGGTTGGTTCCTGGGGTTATTCGTTTAGAATCTCTTCAAGAAGAATCTCATTGGAACTTGATGCTTGCAAAAGAGAGGGGTGGTTGGTTGGAATATCCTCACTATACCCGTCCAGAAGTTTTTGAGCATAATGGTAAAAAATACAGAACACCCAAAGTTTTACTTTCTGGAAATCACAAAAAAATAGCAGAATGGCGTAAAAAAAATTCTAAATCATGACTTGGTTATTTTTTGCCATACTTTCATATTTTTTAACGGCAATTGTTGTTGTTGTAGATAAGTTTTTAGTTTCAAACAAAACTAGAAGTCCACTGGTTTACACTTTTTTTATTGGGATTTTAAATTCCGTAGCTTTTTTAATTTGGCCGTTTGATTTTTCTTTCTTGTCATTTAAAACCACTTTAGTTGCTCTGCTTTCTGGAGTTAGTTTTTTTATTGCTATCTTCTTTTTGTATTCATCAATGATGAAGGGCGCTATTTCAAGAGCAGCCTCCATGATTGGGGGTATTTCTCCAATCATTATTTTATTTTTATCTTATTTGTTTTTTGATGAAAAACTTCCAGTTTTTTGGTTTGTTGCTTTTGCCTTTTTAATTTTGGGAAGTTTTTTACTTTCTGCAGGCAAAGGAAAAAGTTTTTCTGCGTATGTCTTTGTTTCAGCAATATTTTTTGCTCTTAACTATTTTTTCCTTAAAATGGTTTATTTCGACAGTTCGTTTTTGAATGGTTTTGTTTGGACCAGAATTGGTATGATACTTCCTGCCTTGCTTTTACTGTTTTCTAATTCTTTTAGAAAAAAATTAAAGGGGAATAAGCTTAGAAATTCAAAAAAATTATTTTTATTCTTTGTGGCCAACAAAACTCTTGGTGCTGGCTCCTTTTTTCTTTTAAATTACTCTATTAAATTGGGATCTGTGTCTATTGTTAATGCTTTGCAAGGGGTACAGTATGGAGTTGTGTTTATTATAGTTTCTTTGGTATCCTTCTTTTTTCCAAATGTCATTAAAGAATCTTTGGCCCCAAAAACGATTATAAAAAAGATTCTAGGTATTGTTTTAATTTCTGCTGGTATTATCTTTTTGGTTTTTTAATAATGAAAAAAATAGCAAAAATTTTATTTATTTTCTTGGGCCTTCTGGTGGTGGTGGTTTGTTTTTTGGTTTGGCAGACACCAGCCGTGGAGGTGAAAAGTTTCGGAGTAACTTTTTCTAAGTTAATGGCTGAAGATTTTGGTGTTGATTGGAAGGAGTCGTTTAATGCTACCGTGGAAGATTTAAAAATAAAAAACATAAGAATCCCTGTTTATTGGCAAGAGGTTGAACCCATGAAAGGAGAATTTAATTTTTCTTGGTTAGACTGGATGCTAGAAACAGCTGATAAAAATAACGCAAAAGTTATTTTGGCAATTGGCAGAAAGGTTCCTCGTTGGCCAGAGTGTCATGAGCCCGAATGGATAATAAATAACCAAGATACAAGATACAATAATCAAAGACTTTTAAACTATATAAAGACGACAGTGGAGAGGTATGATGACAACCAGGTGGTTTGGGCGTGGCAGGTAGAGAACGAACCCTTTTTAAAATTTGGAATTTGTCCCAAGGCAGATGGAAATCTTTTAGACGAAGAAATTGAATTAGTTCGTTCAATTTCTGACAAGCCGATTATTGTTACTGACGGAGGAGAGTTTGGTGACTGGTTCAGAGCTTATAAAAGAGGAGATATTTTTGGCTCTACTTTGTATAGGCATGTCCAGACTAGGTTTATTGGTGAGTGGACTTATCCATTACCGCCATCATTTTTTAGACTAAGACAGTCTGTGGTGAAAATGTTTTATGGCGAAAAACCAGTCTTTGTTGCAGAGCTCCAAGCAGAGCCTTGGATTGACGGGGTGGTGAAAGATGCAGATTTAGAGACTCAATATGCATCTTTTGGACCCGAAAGATTTGGTGAGTTGATGGAATATATAGAAGGGACTGGTTTTGATACTTTTTATTTCTGGGGCGCTGAGTGGTGGTTCTTCTTAAAAGAACAAGGACATCCAGAAATGTGGAACTTAGTTAAAGAAAAACTTAACACGTTTTAGTTTAACCCCATGATAACTCCCGGTGTTACTCCCGGTGTTCACAAAAATTAGAATTTTGGCTATAATGTAGGATATGCGAAAATTTGAACTTGTTAACAATGAAATTTATCATCTTTGTAATCGTTCCGTAGAGGGTAAGAAAATTTTTATAAAGGAACAAGATTGTGTTTATTTTCTGAAAACACTTTTTGCCGTAAACACTACTGCCCAATTACCTGTTAATTGGCGTCGAGATTTATTTACAGTTCGCATGGGTGAAATATTAAACAACGGAAAGCCGTTGGTTAAATTTTATGCTCTAATACTGATGCCGGATCATTTCCATGTTTTAGTCGAACAGCTAGAAGAAAACGGTATATCGCGTGTTATGCAACGCACATGTAATAGTTTTGCTAAATATTTTAATACAAAATATAATCGCAAAGGTTGTCTCTTTCAAGGTCGTTTTAAGGGGGTGCCAATGCTTTTTGATAATCAAGCAAGTCATATTATGACATATATTCATGGAAATGCGCTTGACCTTTTTGATTTAGGATGGAGGGAAGGAGAGATTATGGACTGGACAAACGCCAAAAATTTTCTTAAAGAGTATCAATGGTCAAGCCTTGGAATATTTACTAAATCGGGCATTGTAAATCCTTTAATTAGAAAATTTATTGATGATGGATTTGGAGGAACTTATCATTCTAAACCCAAGGATTTTTTAAATGAGATTAAACATTGGAGCATGAGGGCTCAAGAAAATTTTGATTCAGAGATATGTTTTTTAGAGTAGGTTATGATAACTCCCGGTGTTACTCCCGGTGTTCACAAGAATATTTTGTTTTAAATTATTGTAGTAGGTGGTGGTAGGTGGTAGAATGTGTTTATGAAATTAAGGTTTCCTGAAAATTTTTATTGGGGCTCGGCAACGAGTGCGTATCAGGTTGAGGGTGGTATAAAAAATGACTGGTCATCGTTTCTTGATGCTGGTATGGCTTGTGATCATTATAGCCGTTTTGAAGAGGACTTTGATATTGCTAAATCTTTGGGACATAACGCGCATCGATTTTCTATAGAATGGTCGCGCATTGAGCCAGAGGAAGGAAAATTTGATGAAAAAGAAATTGAACATTACCAAAAAGTTATTAATGCTTTACGCGAAAGAGAGATTGAGCCGTTTGTTACTTTGTATCATTGGACTTTGCCAGTTTGGTTGGCAGAAAAAGGTGGGTGGTTGAATAAAGATGCTCCAAAATATTTTGAAAAATATGTGCAAAAAATATCACAATCTATTTCGAGTGTGAGATTTTGGATAACCATAAACGAACCTCAGATTTATACAGGACACTCATATTTAAAAGGTATTTGGCCTCCGCAGAAAAAAAGTGTTTTCAAGTATATTCGTGTTTTGAAAAAATTAATTGAGGCACATAAATTGGCTTATCGTGTTTTGCACTCAAATGAACCTAGGCACCAGGTTGGAATTGCTAAATATAATTTTTATTTTCAAGGACTTAAGGGAATCTTTATTAGTTGGTGGTGGAATTTTTGGTTTTTAAATAATATAAAAAATTACCAGGATTTTATTGGTTTGGATTTTTATAAATCTTTTCTTTTTCCAAAAAATAAAAGTTTACCAGTTTCAGATATGAATTGGCAGATTTACCCAGAAGGAATTTACCATGTTTTAAAAGATTTAAAAAAATATAACTTACCTATATATATTACAGAAAACGGTTTGGCTGATTCCAAGGATGAAAAAAGGGAGAAATTTATAAAAGATCACTTAAGATTTGTTCATAAAACAATTCAAGATGGAGTTGATGTGCGTGGGTATTTTCACTGGTCTTTGCTAGATAATTTTGAATGGGACAAAAAATATTGGCCGAGATTTGGTTTGGTTGAAATGAATTACGACACTTTAGAGCGAAAAATTCGTCCAAGCGCGTTGGAATATGCAAATATCTGTAAAACTAATACACTAGCAACATGAGCATAAAAAGACTTGTTTTGTGCATTTTTGTTTTCTTTGTTTTTGGCCTCCTTGGTTATGGAGCAACTTATGTAGGTTTTGGAACAGGCGCTATTTCTGCTGTTTTTTCTAAAATTTTCGAAGAAAAAATTACCCAGCAAGATCTTCAGAACAAATATGAAATAGACAAAATAAAGATTTTGATTGTTCCTGGGCATGATAACAATTCTTTTGGCGCCAGTTTTAAAAATATTAAAGAGTCTGATTTGAATATAGAGATGGCTTACGAGATTTTTGATATTTTAATAAAAGATAACAAATTTGAGACTTTTATAATTAGAGAAAGGGATGGCGCATACAGTAGATGGTTCTTGGATTATTTAGACAGAAAATGGAGCGCGATAAGTACTTTTAGAGATTATTCGAAAAGATTGATGAGTTTTCTAAATGACAAAGGTTTTGTTGTTGCCGAAAACAAAGTTCAGCACAACCCAGCTGCTGACAATGTTTCTTTGAACCTTTATGGTATAAATAAATGGGCAAATGATAATAATGTTGATCTGGTTATTCATGTCCATTTTAATGATTATCCAAGTCGGGCGCGTGGTCAGTCTGGAGAGTACGCTGGTTTTGTAATTTACATACCAGAAAGACATTTGCCAAACCACAAGATAAGCAGTGGTTTGGCGAGCGCTATTAAGCAAAGACTCGAAAACTATTTTCCAAAAAGTAATTTTCCAGGCGAGAGAGAGACTATTGTTGAAGATCACGAACTTATTGCCATTGGGTCTAATGCTTCTCGGAAAGGCGCCTCTTTGCTTATTGAATATGGGTATATTTATGAAACGCAATTCGTATATTCATCTGCACGCGCTATAATTTTTGAAAGTCTTGCAGAGCAGACATATTTAGGAATTCAAGATTATTTTGAGCTTGACGCTCTAAAAAAATAAGGTTAGTATATCGAGGAAAAGAAAAATAAAAAGAGGGAGGTTGTTATGGCACAAAGTGGTGATTGGGTTATTGTAGATTTGGATGGAAAGTATGCACTTTTAGATAGCACAGCAGGTTTTACGCCGAACAAAGATGATGAGATTGTAGCAGTAAAGAACCAAAAAGACGCAGAAACAATGATGAAAAATAGATATCATAATTGGAAAGAAATGGGAATGCAGGCAAGAAGGCTTGTCTAAGAAAAAAATAAAGTGCGACTTCGGTCGCACCTTTTTTATATTTGGTATCTGGCTTGACATTTAGCGATTAAAAAATATAATAAATAGTGTACATTGATAATATATTTTATTTTGTTCCGTTTATTCAAATCTTACCCATTCTCAATGTGGTGTAAGATTTTTTACTCCGACCCGCAAGATCGGGGTAGTATTTATTGAGAGTTTGATCCTGGCTCAGGACGAACGCTGGCGGCGTGGATAAGGCATGCAAGTCGAATGGTGAACCATACGGTGCACCATGGCAAACGGGGTAGTAACACGTAGGAATCTACCCTAATCTCGAGAATAACCCATCGAAAGGTGGACTAATACTCGATAGTCCCTTCGGGGTAAAGGTTGTCTTCGGACATCCGGATTAGGAGGAGCCTGCGGGCTATCAGTTAGTTGGTAAGGTAATGGCTTACCAAGGCGATGACGGCTAGGGGAGGTGAGAGCCTGACCCCCACCAATGGCACTGAGATACGGGCCTTACACCTACGGGTGGCTGCAGTCGAGAATCTTCCACAATGGGCGAAAGCCTGATGGAGCGACGCCGCGTGTTTGATGAAGCTCTTCGGAGTGTAAATAACTTTTATGTTTGAAGAAGACCCCTATGGGGTTTGACGTTAAGATATGAATAAGGGGTTGCTAAACTCGTGCCAGCAGCCGCGGTAATACGAGTGCCCCGAGCGTTGTCCGGAATTACTGGGCGTAAAGAGTGTGTAGGGGGTATTGTTAGTCTCGCTTTAAATTCCAGTGCTTAACACTGGACATGGGCGGGAAACGGCAATACTTTGAGGATGCGAGAGGTTGATGGAACTCTGGGTGTAGGGGTGAAATCCGTTGATATCCAGGGGAACACCAAAAGCGAAGGCAATCAGCTGGCGTATTTCTGACCCTGAGACACGAAAGCGTGGGTAGCGAAAGGGATTAGATACCCCTGTAGTCCACGCCCTAAACGATGTTCTCTGGCTTTTCGAAGTATCGACCCTTTGAGAGGCGAAGCTAACGCGTTAAGAGAACCGCCTGGGAAGTACGATCGCAAGATTAAAACTCAAAGGAATAGACGGGGACTTGCACAAGCGGTGGATCATGTGGTTTAATTCGTTGATAAGCGAAGAACCTTACCGGGGCTTGACATGCTTGTGAAAGCTTTTCGAAAGGAAAGCCTTCTCACAAGGACACAAGCACAGGTGCTGCATGGTTGTCGTCAGTTCGTGATTTGAATTGTTCCCTTAAGTGGGGTAACGAACGCAACCCTTGTCGTCTGTTACAAGTGTCAGACGAGACTGCCCCCGCCTTTGCACAGGAGCGCAAAGGAAATTCCAATAATCAAGAAACAATAATCAATTTTTGTATTTTGTATCTTGTAATTTGGTTATTCCTTTGTTCACTCGTGAACAAAGGCGGGGGAGGAAGGTAAGGATGACGCCAAATCAGCATGGCCCTTTGATGTCCCGGGCGACACACATGATACAATGGCCAGTACAATGGGTAGCGAAGCTGCAAGGTGGAGCCAATCCCATCAAAGCTGGTCTCAGTTCGGATTGGAGTCTGCAACTCGACTCCATGAAGTCGGAATCGCTAGTAATCGCGGGTCAGCCATACCGCGGTGAATACGTTCTCAAGTCTTGTACTCACCGCCCGTCAATGCAAGGGAGCCGGTAGTACCGGAAGGCCGTTTTTATAGCGGACCAAGGTAAGATCGGTAACAAGGCATAAGTCGTAACAAGGCACGGGTAGCGGAAGCTGCTCGTGGATTTTAATCAAATCGTTTTGACTCTTCGTCAAAACAATTAGGCCGATTTCACTAATTGCATTTTATGCATATTGTGAATATGGGTTTTAGTCGATGAGCCCTAAATCTCGACTAACGGAACAAAATAAAGTGTATTATTACATAAAGACCGTTGTTGCAAAACAACGGTCTTTTGGTATTATAAATTAAGTTAGGGCGTATAGTTCAGTGGTAGAACGCTATCCTGATAAGATAGAGGTCCCAGGTTCGATCCCTGGTACGCCCACTCGGCAATAAAATTTATTATGTCAAACAATCAATTAGCATATATTTGTGATAGAATTCAAAAAATAACCGAGGCGGTCTATCGGGTTACGGATCTTTTGCTTGACAGAGAACCTATGAAATGGGAAATTCGAGAAAAATCTGTAATCATCTTTAGCGTCTTAATTTCTTTGAAAAATGACTCTACTTTAGAAAAAAATAGCAAAGTTGAGAAGATAGAAAATTTGATTGACCAGCTAGTTGCTTTACTTTCTTTGTTCCAAGAAAGTAAGACCGTTTCCAGTGTTAATTTTGAGATTTTAGGCGATGAATATAGGTCTGCCAAAACCATCATTTCTAAGCAGAAACAGAAACAGCATTTTATAAAACTTGATTTAGATGAATCCGCACTAGAATTACCCGAACCGCCGAAGCAAAAACAACCTATCGGACATTCTAATGGACAGAACAATGCTATCAGACATAATAAAAACAGTTCACGAAAGGATAAAATCTTGAACATCATTAGGGAGAAAAAAGATGTTAGTATAGGTGAATTATCTGCAGTTTTTACTGAATTTAGCGAGAAAACAATCCAAAGAGACTTAGTGAGTATGGTTAAGGGGGGAATACTTAAAAAACAAGGTGATAAGCGGTGGCGGAGATACTTTATTGCTTGACAATTTTATGTTTTTGTTCTTTTGTTTTATTGTCTGTTGACGTTATATTTGGTTGTTATAATCTTTAAGAAAAGTTATCCACACAGTATGTTTGCAGGCTGAATACAACGAAATTATAATATAGATATGCAAATGCAGGGTGCTAGAATGTATTTGAGGTGTGGGTGGTACATTGAAAATTAAGAGTTTATTTTATTTTATTTTTGAATCAATATAGAACCCGGTCGACAATCTTTGGTTTTAGTTTTTTGGTCGTATCAAAATTCAAAATTTGAAACCGAGAGTATTGTAAGGGTTCAATATTCAAGAAATTTATTAGGTGTATAGTTTAAAAGTCATGAGGTAAAACGTTTGGTTTTTTCGCCCCAGGCGGAAAGTCGAGGCCAAATTAAACTCATGCATATTAATTAAAATTATTATGAGTAAATTCAAGAAGACTGGAAGATTAACTTCCGCTTTTCTAAGCGTCACAACAGCTGTGTGGCTTTCTGGGGCAGCTGCCCTAATGCCAGTAGCTGTACATGCGCAGACAATTGAAGAACTCCAAGCGCAGATCTCTAGTTTGTTAGCAATGATTTCAACATTGCAAGCACAACTTTCTGGTTTGCAAAGCGGTGGAACTTCAGGTGCTGTGTGTGGCTACACTTTCTCAACCAATCTTAGTATGGGAGACACGGGCGCTGACGTGATGAATCTTCAGAAAGTTCTTAACTCCGATTCAGCAACTCAAGTCGCAGCTTCTGGTATTGGTTCTTCTGGAAGTGAGTCATCGTATTTCGGTTCTTTGACCAAAGGTGCGGTTATCAAGTTTCAGGACAAATACGCTTCTGAAGTTTTGACCCCAATTGGTCTTAGCGCGGGAACTGGTTATGTTGGTTCTATGTCTAGGGCTAAATTGAACGCTCTTTACGGAACATGTACGAGTGGTGGTGATACATCTGGTGGAGACACTTCAGGTGGAGACACAACAACTCCAACTCCAGTAGGAACTGGTTTGACAGTTACTATGGGCACACAACCAGGAGCGGGACTTTTCCCGGTTGCGGCTACAAGAGTTCCTTTCACAGTAGTTAACTTTACTGCATCAGCAGATGGTGACGTAACAGTTGACAGTATTGTGGTAGAAAGGACTGGCCTTTTGGATGACGACGCATTTAGCGGAGTTGCATTAGTTGATGAAAATGATATACAGATTGGCCTAGCTAAAACTTTGAACTCTTCACATCAAGTAACATTGAGTGAAGACTTTGTTGTTAAAGCTGGAAGCACAAGGACAATGACCATCGTTGGTAATGCATTGTCTGCTGCTCCTTCTACATCAAATGCTGGACAAGCTGGTTATCTTTCTTTGATTACTGTAAATTCTTCAGCTACTGTAAATGGTTTATTGCCTATCACAGGCTCTAGTCAAACAATCAACGAAACTTTGACAATAGGCTCTATCACAAATGCAAGAGGGCCTCTTGACCCAAATGCAGATGCTGATAAAGAAGTAGGAACAACTGGTTATACATTTACTTCCATAAGAATAACAGCTGGCTCTGCTGAAAAAGTAAGATTACACTCAATTAGGTGGAATCAGTCTGGCTCAGCAAGTGCTGATGATATGGAAAATGTAAAGACTTACATTGATGGTACTGCTTATGACACAATTGTAAGTTCCGATGGTAAGTATTACACCTCAACATTTAGTGGTGGAATTCTTATTGACAAAGGTTTCTCTAAAGAAATTTATGTTAAAGGTGACGTTATCGGTGGTTCGGCAAGAACAATTGCCTTTGATCTTTACAAGACTACAGACCTTTATCTAACTGGAGAAACTTATAAGTATGGCTTGACTCCTCCTACATCAGGAACGGGTTTTGCTACGTCACAGCCATGGTATAACGCTTCAGTTGTAACCGTAGCCGCTGGAAGCATTACAGTTTCCAAGGGTACGGCAGTAGAAGCTCAGAATGTTGCTATCAATGTCTCTGATCAACCATTGGGTGGTTTCCACATTGAAGTAAAAGGTGAACCAGTTTCAGTTGGGCAAATGGTGTTCAACGGTATGATCACCAACAATGGTGGAAGTGCTACACCTACTGGAACTTCTATTGACAATGTTACTTTGTATGACGCAAATGGAAGCATTGTGGCTGGTCCTGTTGACGCAACAGGTGCTGCTCTAGTTACTACAATTACTTTCACAGACACAGTTACTTTCCCAGTTGGAAAGGGGCTCTATACTTTGAAAGGTAAGTTGTCTACAAACTTTGAAAGTGATGATACTTTCATAGCTTCTACTACACCAGACACAGATTTTTCAACTGTAACAGGTCAGACAACCGGAGTTACAATTACACCTGCTCCAACGGGAGATGTAACAGCTAACACCATGACGGTTAAGGCTGGGGCATTGGCAATTAGTGTTTCTTCTTTGCCACTATCTCAAACTATTATCGCTGGTGTAAACGAATTTAATTTCGCAAACTATGTATTAGACGCAGGTAACTCTGGTGAAGATGTCGCTTTGACTTCTCTACCTTTGGCGTATGATGCTAGTGCAAACCCAACTACAATGAGTAATTGTGCTTTGTGGGAAGGAGGCGAACAGTTAATAACAGGAAGCAATGTTGTAAGTCCTACGGCTGCTGCTTCAGGAACAGCTTACACATTTGACACTACTTTGGTCATTCCTAAGGGAACTTCAAAGACATTAGCGTTGAAGTGTGATGTTGCTGGAAATGCTACAGCTAACGACACTTTTGAGTTTGGTTATGACTCAGATTCAGATCCAACACCAACCGGAATAACTTCTGGTCAGGATGTTTCCGAATCTGAAACCGATAGTGTTGGGCAAACAATGACAATTGCTGCTGAAGGTACATACACAGTTGATGACGACTCTACACCTGGATACACAGTTGTATCTGCTGGTGCTACAGGAGTTACACTTCTAAAATTGAAGTTTGCTGCAGTTAACGAAGATATTGACATTGAAAGGGTTAATTTCCAGTTGAGTACTAATGCTTCCAATACACCATTAGATTTAATTGGAAGGCAAGTTACTTTGTGGGATGGATCTAGTCAAATTGGCACAGCAGAATTCTCTACAAGCGACTACGCTACATCTACACTGATTGCTACAAAGAAGTTTAGAGTTCCTTCTGGTGGAACCAAGACGATGACAATTAAGGGTAACATTTCTGGAATTTCCGGTACTGTTGGTCCATTGATTGCATCGGGTGACTTACTGATAGTTACTTACGACGGTGATTCAAACGGAAGTGCCAATGGTAACTATGGCAAGGGTGTATCTTCTGGACAAACAATTGATGGTACATCAAGCGACGTAACCCCAACTGGTGTCAGGATTATGAAGTCATCCCCAACTTTTGCTCAGGTTGATTTGGACTCAAACACTTTGCAAACTGATTCTGCACTTCCAATATATAGGTTTAGTGTTACAGCAGATGATGCAGGAGATGCATATATGTACAAGTTTACATTTAACATCAGTTCATCAACCAAGACTGCAACAACAACCAACTATGGATTGTACGCATTCACAGACAGTAGTTTCTCTAACGAGGATACTACATTCTCTACAACTGGTTTGTTAAATGCTGAATCAAGATATGCAACAGCTATAACAGACACCCCAAGCGGTGGAGACATCCAAATTTGGATGGAAGATGGCAGTGCTACAACTACTTATGAAGTTCCTGCCGGAGATACTAGGTACTTCGAGTTGAGAGCAAATGTTGCTAGTGTAGAAACCGAGACTGGCACAGAGAACATTGTAGTTAAACTTCTAGGTGATGCTGCTTATCCTACAATTAGTATGGCTCAAGGGTCAGAAATAGATGCAGATACAAACGATGATTTTATCTGGTCACCTAATTCTACGACTAGCTCGATAGCTACAAGTGACCAAGACTACACAAACGGTTATGGTTTGTTGGGATTACCTTCAACAAACATGGGAAGCGAAACTCTTACAAGCGCAAACTAATTTACTGGAGTACTTGTGATGCTCGGCAAAAGCCCCCTTTTCAGGGGGCTTTTGTTTTGCCCGCCTGCAACGCTTGCACTAGCATAGCGGGCAGGGTAGTATGACTACTATGAAAAAAATATTTTATTTAATTCTTGTTTTGGTGGCAATTAGCAGTATGTCTGGCTGGTTTATTTATAAAGATTTAAACAGGGACGATTCTAGTTTAGAAGAAACTATTTCTACTCCGTCTACATCAACCCCGGAGGTCGGAGTAAATAAGGAAATTCCTATTCCTGATTTGTACAAAGAAATAATTTTTTACAGCGAGCTGTCAGAGGGAGCCAAGAAACAAACTATTTTAGATATTGAATATATTAGAGGACAGTTAAAAGAAGACTTAGATAATTATCAAAATTGGTTACAATTAGGGTTATTTTTTAAGCTAGCTGAAGACTATAAAAGCGTGCAAGAAGCTTGGGAATATGCTAGTTTGATTCGGCCACATGGGTCAGTAGCTTTTCATAATTTAGGAGATTTATACCACTTGTATTTACCAGACTATGCTCGTTCTGAAATTAATTACAGAAAGGCAATAACCAATGACCCCGAAATGATTATGAATTATCAGAAACTTCACGAGCTTTATATATATTCTTATAAAGAGAAGGAATCTTTAGCAGATGATATATTGGAAGAGGGTTTAAGAAACAACCCCAACAATCCGCTTTTGCAGTATATTTTAAATGAATACAACAGTTCTTTGAAACAATAGGAGGTAAAAGTGAACCTAAGTGAATTGGGAGAGATTGGTTATGTGGTAAATGAAGACTACTCTGGCTTGGTAGATATTTCTATTTGGCCGTCAATTAATCTTTTCAAGGATTTAATTTGGAGAGGTTGGGCCGTTTTTGAAGTAATGGAAGCTAGGGAAAATGTTGTTTTTCATATGGATGACCACCTAGATCGTTTAACTGACTCAATGAATAATCTGTGCTTGCCTTTTCCAAGAGAACCAGAAAGGCTTTCTTTTGAATTTAAGACTTTTTTAAAAGATAAAATTTCATCGGTTCTTAGAGAGAATAAACTTTCAGATTCTTTGGTAAGAGTATATGTAACAGGCGGACACACAGAAGATGGGTTAAACCCAGTGGGTTCCTCTAGCTTGTATATTATGGCTTCTCCTTTTACTCTTCCTAGGTTTGGAAGGTCTAAAGGTTTGAAGTTAAAGAAGGTTTTATATCAAAGAGATTTTCCATATTCAAAGCACATTAATTATTCTGTTGCTCGAGTTGTTACTTCTCGGTGGGGTGGTCGTATTTTTGGTGATATTTTGTATGTAAACAAAAAACAGGTTTTGGAAACTTCTACGGGTAATTTCTTTATTGTTCAAAAGATTGGCGATGGGGTTATGATAAAAACTGCCTTAAACGATATACTACACGGGGTAACTCGTGGAGTTGTGATTGATTTGGCTAAAAAACGGGGACATAAGGTAGAAGAAGGAGTTATTTGGGAATCGGATTTACTTGATTCTGATGAGGTATTTGTTGCCTCTACAACCAAATTGGTTTGGCCGGTGACTGACATAAATGACCAAAAATTTCCTATTGGAGATATTGCTCTTGGTTTGAGAAAGGACTTTTTGAAATATCGGAGAAATTACTTTAAAAAGAATACTTGACCTTTTAAAGAATGTGACTATACTATAATTAATAGTCGCAGAAAATAGGCGTTCCATAAGACCTATTGAGACACAATAATAGCGGCTATTTGAGCTGCTATTTTTATTATTTATTTCTTAAAAAACAATCAATGGCTTTAACTAAAGAAAAAAAGGAACAAATTTTAAAAGATTTAAAAGATTTAGTGGAAAAATCTAAGGTTATTATCTTTGTTAATTTTCATGGTTTAACTTCTGCCTTGACGCAAGAACTTAGGGGTTTGGTGCGAGGCACTGGTGCCAAATATGTTGTTGTTAAAAAAACACTAGCCAAGAAGGTTTTAAAAGATTTTAAGTTTGGAGGCGAGATACCAAATCTTGAGGGGGAAATTGCTCTTGTTTTTTCCGCCTTGGGCGGAGGGGATGAGCTTGCTTCCATTAGGTCACTTTTTGAGTTTAGTAAGAATAAAAAGGTTTTAGATTTACTTGGAGGTGTTTTTGAAAATTCTTTTGTTGATGGTGGGGTTATTTCTAAACTTGCTCAATTGCCAACAAGAGAAGTTTTAATATGGCAGTTTGTAAATGTTATTAATGCGCCTAAGCAACAAACGGTCGGAGTGTTGCAGGCGCCAATTAGAGACTTTATTAACGTGTTAAGACAAATCAAGTAATTAGCCACTAGCCACTAGTGGCTAGGAACTAAGAACTAAATTTATTATGACAGAAGAAATAAAAAAAGAAGAAAAGGGGACTGCGGTAGAAGTTCCTGAAAAGTTTAAAACGCTCGTTGAACAAGTAGAAAATATGAGTGTTCTAGAGCTTTCAGAATTAGTTAAAATTTTAGAAGATAAGTTTGGTGTTTCGGCGCAGATGATGGCTTCTTCGGTAGGTTCAGGGCAAGCAGTTGCTTCTGACGCGGGTGCTGACGAAGATGTTCCAAAAAATGTAGAGTTAAAGGCTGTTGGTGATCAGAAAATTCAAGTAATTAAGGTTGTCAAAGAGGTTTTAGATCTGGGTCTAAAAGAAGCCAAAGAATTGGTTGATAGTGCTCCTAAAATGATAAAAGAAAATTTGAGCCCAGAAGAAGCAGAAGAGTTAAAGAAAAAATTGGAAGAAGCAGGAGCTACGGTAGAAGTTAAGTAGACGACTTGCGATACAAAAAATAAAAGGGTAATATGTTAGTGATATATTACCCTTTTATTTTTTAAAACTATTAATGAGATGGATAATGTTTTATCAAAATTATTTGGTTCAAAAGAAAGACTTAAGATTTTAAGACTTTTCTTGTTGAACGGTGAATGTGTTTTTTCGATTAAAGATATTTCCGAGCGTGCCAAGATGCAAATAACAGTAGTTAGAAAAGAAATAAATTTACTTAAGAATATTAATTTCTTACGAAAGAAAAAAATTACTAAGAATGAAAAGAAAGTAGAAGGATGGGTTTTAAATAAATCTTTTACAATGCTAAAGCCATTGAAGGAATTAATTTTAGACACTACTCCATTTTCAAAAACAGATTTTTTAAAAAAGGCAAATAGTGCGGGACGTATGAAGCTTATAGTTTTGTCTGGGATTTTTATTAAGAATGATGCTAGCAGGATAGATATTTTAATCGTTGGTGATAAAATTCGTAAAAATTTGCTTGAGAAAGTTCTAAAAGAAGTAGAAGCAGAAGTTGGAAAAGAACTTGCTTATGCCATTTTTGAGACATCTGATTTTGTTTATCGTTTAAATATTTGCGATAAATTTATAAGAGATATTTTAGACTATCCTCATCAAAAAATATTGAACAAGTTAAGTTTCTAAAAGTCATTTGTGGATAACTATAATTTGCCCTAAGTTGGGGCTTTTTTGTATTGTTACACGCAGAGTTTCACGCCTATTGTTTAGCAGTATATTCATTTAAAAGAAATTGAAAAGATTTTGGCTTGTTTTTTAAAAATTTTCTTATACTTTTTTTGTTAACTTTACTGTAAAATATAGGATATAAAACCTTATGGTTAAGCCAGATATTCAAAAAATTCATAATGTTGAAGATGCACCAATTTGTCCCGACAATGGTGTTGAAAAAGACGAGGATTTGATCTCGTTAAAAGTTGCATCTAAATCCTTTGGATACACTCAACATCACTTGGGTTTGCTTTGTCGCCAAGGCAAATTAAAGTCTGAAAGGGTTGGAAAAAGATGGCTTACAAAAAAAGAGTGGATAGAAAATTATCAAAAAGAAGTTGAAAAGGCATACAAGAATAATAATGGGGTAATTGAAAAAATTTTTCCAAAGCCTCAAGGTCTTCAAGAGCCTCCAGAGCCTCCAGCTCCAGTTCCAGTTAGAAGCCACGTTTTTGGTGGGAAGAAAATTTTTGTCACTTCTTTTGCAATTTTATCTCTCATTGTTTTTTACACGACGGTTCAAGCTTCTGGATTTAGTTTTTCAAATTTTTCTAAAAAAATTATAGCCTCCGCCAAAGACTCGGTGATAAGTTTTACTAATGATACTCAAAAAAATATTTTTTCATTTGCGGAAAACCTGGACATTGTTGCTAATCCTTTGGCAAGGTCAATGCGCAGTGTAGAAAATTTTTCTTATAAAATAAAATCGTTTGTGGATAGAAAAAGTTTTTATCAGAATTCGTTGGCATTACGTGAAAAAGTTGCCAACAGATTTGAAGAAATTTCTTTGGGTGTTAGTAGTAAGTTTGATGGTGGAGTTAACTTTGTCTATATAAAAATTTCTGGTCTTAAAAATCTTCTAGACAAGGGTGAGTTGCAGGAAATCGTTTACGACAAACAGATAGATATTTATTACAAAGTCGTAGGTTCTCCAAATGACGACATTGCCGGACTTAAAATTGCCCCATTAGATATTGTTTCCTTGCCACAAATAGAGCTAAGAGAAGTTGAGAAAAATGTCCGATCTAAAATAGCTTTGGCTATGAATCCGCCGGTCAAAGATAGTTTTCGTTTTACATCAGATGGTTTAAGTGTTTCTCATACCAACTGGTCAGCCACAATATCAAACGCTGTTGAGGGAACAAAGGATTTTGCAGAAGTTACGACGGAAAATATTGTTGATTTTGGGAGAGAGGTTAAGGGGTATGCTGGAAAAACAAAAAATCTTACAAGAATAGTATCCAAAGAGATAAAGGACAGCTATGTACTATTCCCGCATAATGTGAAGGAAGTAGTTCTTGGGTGGGTTGATGAGTTGCAGAGAACTACCAAAAATTTTGTTTATAAAGAAAAAGATGAAAGAATAGGAGAGACAGAAACGGATTTAATAAAAGACATTAGGTCAGAATTAGACTTTTTACAGACATCAGGAGTAAAAGTTACCCAAACAGTTGTAGAGCATACTGTTGAAAAAATTCTTTCTGAATTAACAGAGGCCGAAGTTGATACCAAATTAGATACTTTAAATTTACACCTTTTGTCTCAGGTAGAAGATGTTAAAAAAGAACTTTTAAGAAAATTTGAATCTAATACGCAAAAACTAGCCCAAACCCAAATAGTCAGCTATATCAATCGACCAACCATAGCGACACCAACTATCTCCACACCAATAGTCTCAGGAAATGCAGACTTAGAAACATTTTCAACTTCTGGTGAGGGTTCCGTTGGTGGAAACTTGTCTGTGGTCGGCAACTTCTCCGTGGGAGGAACACAAAACTACACAGGTCTTACCACCTTTAACGCAACCACTACCGTCAATGATGATTTTATTGTAGACACCAACACTCTTTTTGTAGATTCATACAATAACAACGTCGGTATTGGTTCTACCTCTCCATATGCCAAATTGTCTGTTGTCGGAGAAACAGTCTCTGCATATTTTACAGCCACTACTACATCTACCTCAACTCTTCCATATTTAACAACCACAGGTCTTCAAGCGACATCTTGGGTAGATTTTCCATCTGGTAGTATTTCAGTAACAGACATTGCTCTAACAAAAGGAAACTTCATCATTGGAGATGATAGTGGTATAGCCCAAGCTACTTCTACAATATTTATTAGTTCGGATGGGAATGTGGGAATTGGAACCACTTCACCATATGCCAAATTAGCCGTGGACGGACGAGGAGTTTTCAATCAAGACATTTCAGCAAACTATTACACCGCTACATCTACTACTGTGGCTTCTACTTTTCCATACGCCTCAACTACGATGGTCACCGTTACCACTGCTTCCACCACCGATCTTCTTGTCTCTCGCAACACTACTCTGCAAAATCTAAACGCGTCTAGACTTCTTTCTCTAGACTCAAACAAAATCATTACAGACACAGATATCAATTCGTGGATAACAGGCACAGCAAACGAACTTACTGTAACTGATGACGGAGATGGAACAGTCACTTTAGATCTTCCGGATCTTCTTGCTTTCGTTCAAGCGTCAACAACCAGACTTTCAGTCTTTGATACTTTGTATGTTGGAGGAACAGCGACGACTACTATACTTGGAAACAATGCCACATCTACTTTCAGTGGAGGATTAACTCTATCTACGGGAAATATCAATATTCCAACCGGCTCTGTTTATCTAATCAATGACGCCAATATTCTTTCAGCGACAACTTTAGGTAGTTCAGTCGTTGCTTCGTCATTAACAAGCTTAGGGACGATAGCGGATTTCAATGCCACACTTGCCACGATAGGAAGTCTGAGTGTTACAGGAAACGCTACCACAACAGGAAATGCCACTACAACTGGTTCACACGCCATAGGAGCAGACTTTTCAGTAGGAACGAGTAAATTCTTTGTAGATGGTGGTTCCGGCAACGTCGGCATCGGGACGACGAGTCCAGCGGAATTATTACATGTACTCGGTGCAAATATAGCAGTTGGTGCAGTTAGTAATGACCATGGGAATTTATATATATCAACTAGTGATGCTGCGGCAATTAATGTGGGTGGGTCACTTGCGTTAGGTGGTAAATATATAACTACTGGGGCTCTTGTTGATTTTGCTAAAATCCATGGCAAAAAGGAAAACAGTAACGACAATGATGTTGATGGGTATTTAGCTTTTGAAGTCGCAAACAATGATACCTCTCCTTATACTTTTGAAAGAATGAGAATCACAAGTACAGGCAACGTCGGCATCGGGACGACGAGTCCATTATCTAAATTAGAAGTTGTCGGTGCGGCAAGTACAAAGATTGCTAATTTTTATAGTCCAACTGATGGGTTTGGGGTAACAATTGGTAGAAAAGACGCTGATAGTTCTGGAGTAGCTGTTCATATCGCAGCAAACGATGCTGAAAGCTATGGAAGTGTCCAGTCTTGGAATTATGATGGTGCTGCTGTACCATTGGTTCTACAAGTAAGTGGCGGCAACGTCGGCATCGGTACGACGAGTCCACAAAAAAATCTTCATGTCTTAACAACAACAGCAGGTTCAACAAGAATAAGAATGGAAAACAGCGAAGGTTATGCTGACATAGGAAGTGATGGGGATGAGTTTGCAATATGGGAAAGGACTGGTGATAACAAAATGATGTCTTTAAGTGCTTCTGACATAACATTTAATGAAGGTCAAGTTGATAGTGATTTTATAGTTTTTCCAAATTCAGCAACACCTTCTATTTTTGTTCAAGGTTCAGACGGCAACGTCGGCATCGGGACGACGGCGCCACAACGGGCTTTGCATATAGATAACGCAGTGCCAGTTATTCAATTGCAAGATACAGTTGATGGTGTTAGTGCTTCGGGATTTTTAGAAGTAGTAATGAATAATGGAACTCGTCTTGGTTATTTAGGATGGGGTAGTGCTGCTAATTCAGATATGGATATTTTAAATGAAGTAAGTGGCGCAGATATTGATTTCCAAACAACAGGTACAGGTGATTTCTTATTTACCAACGGCAACGTCGGCATCGGTACGACTACGCCTATGACGGAATTATCACTTATCCAAGCTACTGGGCCAACAATAATGCTTGGCACTTCAGATACTACCATGGACAACGGCGTCTTGGTTGGAGGATTAGATTTCTATAATGGAGATGCGGATGTAGGTAATAGAACCTCGGCTTATGTCAGAGCTATTTCTGGGACAGCCTATGGTCTTGGGTCACACCTTACATTTGGCACACAAGAAACATGGAGTTCAATGGTGCTCCGAGAGCGAATGAGAATAGACCAATGGGGCAACGTCGGCATCGGTACAACAACGCCTAAATACGGTTTGGTTATAAATAATGTCCTTGATGCAACTATTCCATTTTTTCAGATAGCTTCTTCTACTAATCAGGGAATTATGGTAGTGGATGCGAACGGCAACGTCGGCATCGGCACAACGAGTCCAGATAGTGATTTGCAAATTAGAAACACAAATCCCAGATTCAGATTGACTTCTGATGTTGGGGGTTATTCTGAACTTCAGTTTGGAGATAGTGGCGATACTGCTGAAGCTGGATTAACTTATGACGCTAATGTCCAAAAATTATTTATAAGAGGTTATGATAATAGTGATGTAGTAACGATTGACAACAACGGCAACGTCGGCATCGGGACGACGAGTCCAAGTCAACTGTTTGCAGTTCACGGAGCTGGATATTTTTCAGGAAATGTGGGGATAGGAAAAGCAGCACCAGCCGCCGCGCTTCACATTATGGGTTCATATACCAATGCGTGGGCTGGGATTTTTGATAATGATGATACCGATGGAGCAGGAGTCTTAATAGATGCTAATGATAATGACAATGATGAAGCTCTTTTAGCTGTTAAAAACGCTGGTGTTGAACGATTCAGTGTGTCATCTGGTGGTAATGTAATTATAAATGGTGGGAGTGTAGATGCAGATACGACTATCAATTGGGATTCAGGAACGGCTCTCTTTGTCCAAGGTTCAGACGGCAACGTCGGCATCGGGACGACGAGTCCAGGGGCGTTGTTGGATGTTTTTGATGGAAATCTTATTTTAAGTGATAATGATGTAGCTCATGGAATGACAACTCTATTACCAACAAATGCATTTGGGCAGTTTAATGTTGCACAAGCGACTCAAGGAGGAATGGCAATTTGGGGTTTGTCAGACACAGACGATAGTGGCTTAGAAATATATGGAATCATTGGCGATACTGACCCGACTGATACTATTCCTGCAATACTTATGGCTGGTGCGAAAAAAGATGGGACAGGTTGGGAAGCATTGGGGGCTTCTGAAACGGTCTTTCAGTTGTATAATTTCGGGACGGAATTGGTGACAGTCTTAGGAAACGGCAACGTCGGCATCGGGACGACGAGTCCGGACCACCCATTACATGTAGAAAGTACTGCTTTTCCCACTGCATTGTTTAGTGGTACCGCCGGAACTACTCAGATACGTGTAGATGGGGTAAACGGGGGCAATTTACAACTGTCTAAGGGTGGAGCTAATGTATACGAAATTTACACTAGTGGTGATGATTTAAGATTTTATGGAACAGAAGGTACGGATGGTGATAGAGTTACATTTACAGGAGACGGCAACGTCGGCATCGGAACGACGACGCCTTCTTTCGAATTAGAGGTTGAACAGTCAACAGATGGTTCAGATGGGATTGTTTTGAGTAATGCTGTCTCAGGTGTAAGGGTTGTAAATATGGGTACAGATGGTTCGGGGGATGGTAATTTCGGTATAAGGGATTCTTCGGGAGCATTAAAAATTCAATTTCATGCTGACTCTGGAACAGATAGTTACATTAACAATGGCGGCAACGTCGGCATCGGTACGACGAGTCCATTTGCAGTATTAGCCGTTACAAGCTCTGGAACAGGCAATACCACGAGAGCATTTTTAGTCGCAGATAGTAATGATAGCCCCAAAATGGTGGTGTTAGATGACGGCAACGTCGGCATCGGGAAGGTGGCGCCAAATCGTAAATTTGTAGTTACAGATGCAGCAGATATTTTACTTGAAAGATTTGATGCTACAACTGAAGCTGGTAACCTTTTAGGGCGACTGATGTTTGATGCAGTTGATAAGGCAAGTTCAGTAGATGCTTCTGTTTCAATTGAAGGTTACGCTTCGCAAGACCATTCCGCTACTGCTAAGGGTGGTTATTTGGTATTTAAGATAAAAGCTGATGGAACTGATGATAGTGCAGTAGCAACGGAAAGGATGCGGATAAATCATGACGGCAACGTCGGCATCGGGACGACGACGCCAATTGGAAAACTAAGCATTACTGGAACAGAGTATGAAGATTTTTGGTTCCAAAGGAGCACAGCCATAACAAATGCCTTGAGGGCTGGAGCACATTTTGTTCACAAAAGTACGGGAGATGCGGTTGATGGATTTGGTTCAGGTATTGTCTTTGATATGGCTGATGCTACCAATGATGCTTCGACAGTAAATGCGTCTGGTATGTTGGGGTACATTGGAGGAGTAAGGGCTGGAGCAGATAATACAGGTGACTTAGTTTTCATGCCAACCACAGCGGGAACGGCAAGCGAAAAGGTGCGTATCCAATCCGACGGCAACATCGGCATCGGGACGACGAGTCCGAGTAGTAAATTTGAGGTTGTAACATCTGCTGATGATGGAGTTATTTATGGAACTACTTATGCTACTGCTCCTGGTGATTATCAATTGTTAATTTTAAGAACTTCTGATAGTGATACTGTAGGAACAGTTTCAACGACACAAGATGGCGATAGTTTAGCTGCTATCCAATTTCGTGGTGTGGATAGTGGAAATAATTTTGATAAAGGAGCTGTTATTGATGTAATACAAGATGGGGCCGCTGGCAATTATGTACCTTCTATAATGAAATTATATACATACTCTTCTACTGCTCAAAATATCGATCAATTGGTTTTAGCAAATGACGGTAACGTCGGCATCGGGACAACGAGTCCAGACCATCAATTACATTTATATGGAGGAAGATTGGTTGTTGATGACTATGAGCAAGGAATAAGTGGATATGGGTCTGTTACAATCGGAGGTACTGATAACAATGGTGTTGCTTGGTTTTATGATAGTAATGGGGACACAGGAGTGAATATTAATGCAGGTGCAACGTCGTATTTCAATGGCGGCAACGTCGGCATCGGGACGACGAGTCCGGCAGCGGTTTTAGAAGTAGATGGCGACGTTAGGTTTGCCGAAGGAGCTAACTACAATGGATTTTTCTATGATGCTACAGATGGGGAATTAGGATTAGGGACAACGACTCCAGGTAAAATTCTTCATATCGTTGCACCAAATTTTGTTGCAAATTCATCTAATCCACTGGTACACATTAATAATCAGGATATTAATGATGCTCAGAGTAGCGGTTTGCTTATTACTGCAGGCGTCAACACATCAGATAAATCTCTTTTAGTTGAGAGTACTGCGGGTAATGATCTATTCACAATAGACGGTAGTGGTAAGTTTATAGCCACGGCTACAAATTTCATTGCGAATAATTCTACTCCAACATTTACGATTCAAAATTTAGACATTACCGCCGGCCAGAGTAGCGGTTTGCTTATTACTGCAGGCGTTGATTCATCAGATAATTCTCTTTTAGTTGAGAGTACTGCGGGTAATGATCTATTCACAATAGACGGTAGTGGTAAGTTTATAGCCACGGCTACAAATTTCATTGCGAATAATTCTACTCCAACATTTACGATTCAAAATTTAGACATTACCGCCGGCCAGAGTAGCGGTTTGCTTATTACTGCAGGCGTTGATTCATCAGATAATTCTCTTTTAGTTGAGAGTACTGCGGGAACAGATTTCTTTAAAATTGATGGCAGTGGTACTGCGTACTTGAAGGGCAACGTTGGTGTCGGCACTTCGACACCTGCAGCTTTACTGCAAGTGCTCAGTGCAGGGACGGCTCCACAACTCATCCTCACTGATTCCTCAGGCGGGTCTGATCTTAAGCATATGTATGCTTCCTCAACTCTCGGAAGTCTGGCTTTTGGAGAATACGACGATGCGTTAAGTATTTATACGGAAAGATTTAGGATAGACGCAAGCGGCAACATCGGCATCGGCACAACGAGTCCACAGGGTATTTTACATGTTATGGGGAATGCTGTAGATATGATTCTGGAACGAACAACGGCTGACGTATATCCGTTTGTTATACAGGGTCGAAAGGCTCGTGGTGTAGGAACTGTGGTAAATGATAACGACCAACTTCTTCGGATTGATGGAAGGGCTCATGATGGAACAGATTATGGCACAACTCCTGCTAGAATATTATTTGAGGTAGATGATGCTGCTCCTACTGGTTCAAGTATAGGAGGTGCAATTGCTTTCTCTACTGCTGCGGGGGCAGGTGCTGATGATATAACAGAAGTAATGAGAATCGATAATAACGGCAACGTCGGCATCGGGAGTACCAGTCCTTGGGGTCTCTTGTCAGTCAACTCTCCGGGCGCAACCAATCCTTTCGTGATTGGCTCATCAACCACGCAGTTTATTGTCACTGATACGGGGAGTGTGGGGATTGGGACGGCGAATCCGGCTTACAACTTAGACGTAACAGGGAGTTTGGGAGCTAGTGGTAATATAGTTTCTACCGGTTATTATTATACTTATAACGGAACGGTATACAGCAAGACGCTCACTGATTCTGGCGATTACGACTATTATATAGATCTAAATAATACGACTAAAAGCATGGTGACAGCCGGCAATGTCGGCATCGGGACGACGAGTCCGGCTTACCTTTTAGATGTAGACGGAGGGTTTAGGGTAGGAACTACAACGAACGCTAATCAATTAGTGGTTGACCCAGATAGTGGGAAAGTCGGCATTGGGACGACGAGTCCTTGGGGTCTTCTGTCAGTCAACTCTCCTGGCGGAATTAATCCTTTCGTAATTGGCTCGTCAACTACGCAGTTTATAGTTTTAGAAAACGGGAGTGTGGGGATTGGGACGGAGGCGCCAACAGGTAAGTTGTTAGTAATTGGAGATCGTAACGCTACTCTCGGTAATCTTTCTCAAGGTGTATTAAATATAATAAGTGCAGATGGACCATATATAAATGAGCATATTTCTTTGAACTTTGCTGCTGGGGACACCAACACTAATGCGGTTGCTTCAATTGCTTTAAAATGGACAGCTGCGGATGTTCTTGGAAAAGGTGATTTACTTTTTTCGACAAGAAATGTTACATCAGATACTGCTCCAACCGAACGTATGAGAATCACAACAGACGGCAACGTCGGCATCGGGAGTACCAGTCCTTGGGGTCTCTTGTCAGTCAACTCTCCGGGCGCAACCAATCCTTTCGTGATTGGCTCATCAACCACGCAGTTTATTGTCACTGATACGGGGAGTGTGGGGATTGGGACGGCGAATCCGGCTTACAACTTAGACGTAACAGGGAGTTTGGGAGCTAGTGGTAATATAGTTTCTACCGGTTATTATTATACTTATAACGGAACGGTATACAGCAAGACGCTCACTGATTCTGGCGATTACGACTATTATATAGATCTAAATAATACGACTAAAAGCATGGTGACAGCCGGCAACGTCGGCATCGGGACCACCAGTCCAGCATATCTGCTGGACGTGGATGGGGACTTTAGGGTCGGAGAAGCAGGGTCGTCGGACGTCTTTTTCGTCGACGCAACTGCGGGCAACGTCGGCATCGGGACGACGAGTCCGTGGGGTCTCTTGGCAGTAGAACAAGGAACTGAAACAAATTCATTTGTAGTTTCAAACTCTGGTAGCTCAACTCCATCTTTTGTGGTGAGTGGAGTGAATGGTAATGGACATGTTGGTATTGGGACGGCGGCGCCAGACCATATTTTACATATTCGACAGACAAATGATGGTGGCTCAACTGATATAGAATTATTAAATTCAGCTGCACCTGGTTCTACGGACGAAACAACACGCATTCAGTTTTCTCAAACTACTGGAGTTTCTGCTGGTGCGATAATAGCTGGCAGGGAAGATACTTATTTAAGTTCGGCAACTAGTGATTCTTATTTGGCATTTCTAACTGCTTTAGACCAAGTTCCAACAGAATGGATGAGAATAACAAGTGCTGGCAACGTCGGCATCGGAACGACGAGTCCGTTGTCAACTTTAAGTATTGAGGCAGGAAATGCTAAGGCATTAAGCCTGTATAGAGCAGGAGATGTTATTCTTGAAATGACAGGAGCTGGAACAGTAGGGAATTCTTGGAGATTAGAAATAGAAAACGATACTGGTGATTTTGAAATTCAAGACGATACGGCCGAAACAGTTCCGTTTGTGATAGAAAGAAGTAGCGGCAACGTCGGTATAGGATTGATTGATCCATCGCATATTTTAACAACGGCGGTAAACAACAATTCATATATCCATCTCTTGAATGCCAGTAACAGCTTAGGAACTCCATATACTGGTATATTACTCAGTAACTATGCATTGCCTAGCACATATGTAAAAGCCGGGATATTTTTTAAGATGACTGAATCGAACCGCAATCGAGGACAACTTCAATTTGCGCTTGATCCAAATGACAGTAATTCAAATGTGCAATCAGATATTGATACAAACACTGTTATGACCATAAATTATTCCGGCAACGTCGGCATCGGAACGACCGGGCCAGATACTAAACTTGAGGTAATAAGTAATAATGCTCAAACAACCGATGAAGATGTAATTAAAATCTCAATGAATGGAGCTCCTTGGAATGCGGGAGTGTATAGAGGAATAGCGTGGTCAGATTCAAGTCATACTGCAGCTAATCCGTATGGCGCTATCCGTTTGGAACCAAATGCAGGTGGCGATTGGAATATGGATTTCTTAACAACCACCGATACAGGAGCAACTCAAACGCAAGTCATGAGGCTTACAGATAACGGCAACGTCGGCATCGGGACCACCAGTCCAGCATATCTGCTGGACGTGGATGGGGACTTTAGGGTCGGAGAAGCAGGGTCGTCGGACGTCTTTTTCGTCGACGCAACTGCGGGCAACGTCGGCATCGGGACGGCGAGTCCTGATACAAAGTTAGATGTTGAAGGGACAATACAAATATCAGGGACTGGCTCATCATTAAAATTCTTAGCTGGTTTAGAATCTGTGCCAACAAATGATGGCAGCCCATATATATATCGAAGCGGAACAGATGGAGGGACTTATCCTTTTGATGCTTTTGGACATTTAGTTCTGCAACCAAGAACAAGTTTAGATAGAGATATAGTTTTCATGGCAGGTTCAACTACCCCATCTACAATAATGACCATACAGGGGAGTTCAGGCAACGTCGGCATCGGGTCTACCACTCCGTGGGGTAAATTGTCTATCACGGGAGATGGCACAACCACAGGAAGAGCGTTTGTCATAGCTGATAGCAATGATAGTCCAAAGTTTACGGTTTTAGATAACGGCAACGTCGGCATCGGGACGACGGGGCCTTTAGCACCTTTTCATGTTAAAACAGGTACTGGTGGTGGTTCAACTCTAGGGACAAATGCTGATGAATTTGTAGTAGAAGGAAGTGGGCAAACTGGCATTACTATCTTGACCGCTACTGACGAGAGAGGTAACTTATATTTCGGAGATGGTCAAGCCGCTCCTGCACAAGGTAGAGTGGTTTATAATCATGATGGAGATGAAATGAGTTTTTGGACGGTCAGCACGGAGCAAATGACAATAGACAACGGCGGCAACGTCGGCATCGGGACGACGAGTCCGGGGGCACTACTTGATGTATATTCTACTACACAATACGCTGGTAGTATTTTGATAGGTAATAACTCCCCGTCTTTTGCTGGAAATTACACAGGCAGTAGCGAGGGAGTTCTTTTAGGGGCAGCGTCAGATTCTAATAAGCTTGTTACTGGTGATGTTGCCGGTGATGCTGTTTTGAGGCATGTGGCAGGAAAATTTTATATAGCAAGAAGCGCAGCAAATATTGATATGACAGTTGATGCTAACGGCAACGTCGGCATCGGCACGACGAGTCCAGTTCGTACTTTAGATGTATATGGTGGCGCAAAGGTGTGTATTTTATCCGATGGATCTTGTCCTCAAACAAATACTGACGGAAATATTTATGCCACTTCGCGAAGTGGAGGAGCGGTTGACGTAGCAGAGTGGTTTAAGGTAGCGCAAGTAAATTTATCTGCAGAAGGCAAATCAACGCTAGAGCCTGGTGACATTGTTTGCTCTATATCTGAGTCAAATAAGGTAGCAAGATGCCGTACGGCTCAAAATAACACTATTTTAGGTGCTGTTTCTACAAATCCTCATCTCACAATGGGAGCAGAATATCAGGGAGATGATGCCGAAAGAATTGCTTTAACTGGTCGAGTACCAATTAAAATAACTTTGGAGAATGGAAATATAGAACCGGGCGATAAAATTTCTCTATCAAATCTTTTGAGAGGAGTAGGAAAAAAAGCGGAGAAAGGGGAAGAATTTGTGGGTATTGCAATGGAAGATTTTGACGAAAACTCACCTCTCGAATTTGTAGAGGATAATGAAGATAATGTTATTTCTAGCGACCCCTCTCTCAAAACTCAAGAGGTTTTTGATTCAGAATCTGGGAGGTGGAAAACTGGCAGGATTTCAGTCTTAATTATTCTTGGACAATCCAATTACGTAGATGCTTCTTCTATGTTCATTGGGGAGGACGGAAATGTAGGCATTGGAGCTGACTTTGGGGTAGGCACTTCTACTCCGGAATATAAACTGCATGTTCTTGGAGATGTAGCTGCGGAAGGTTTTGTAAATATTTCTACTCGTGAAGCAAAGAAAGACATTATGTATCTTGATGAAGAAGAAAAGGCAGACGTGCTAGACAAGATAAAAGAGATGAAAGTAGCGAAGTATAACTATCTCAATGACCAAGATACAAGAGACAATAACCAAACACCTTTACGATTAGGTTTAATTGCCGAAGAAGCGCCGATAGAGATTTTAAGTTTGGATGGTAAAGGTGTAGACCTCTACAAACTAACAACATTTGTTTTGGCTGGTGTTCAAGAACAGCAGAAAAAGATTGACGACTTAGAGCTAAGACTTCAATCCCTTGAAGTTGGACTTACCACAACAAGCCTGCCTGCCGGACAGGCAGGTGTGCCAAGTACAACTTCAATTTTTGATACACTTCTTGAGTGGTTGAGGGATAAGATATTGACAGTAAAAAGTCTCTTTGTAGATGACGAGGTTTGTGTTGGAAGTACTTGTATAAATGAAGAACAACTAAAAGAATTGCTATTGAACGCAGGGCTTGAATCTACGACGACGACCCCGACTGAATCCTCCTCAACATCCGATGTGCTCCCGTCGTCCGAAACAGACTCCTCCTCGACATCGGATGTTTCCCCGGATTCTGAACCGCCTGTTATAGAGTTGCTCGGTAACAACCCTGCAAATCTAGATCTTAATGCCACCTACAGCGACATGGGAGCCACTATTACAGATAATGTAGACACCAACCTAGGTTACAAAGTAATTCTAAACGATGGACCAGAGATATATCCAAACGAACTTAGTTTAGACACTTCAACTACCACAACTCACACAATAACATTTACCGCTACAGATCAAGCTGGAAACACAGGGATCACCACAAGAGAGGTGATAATAATCAATAACCAAGAAACAATAACCAACGAAGAACCTGAACTCCCGACGCCCGCCCCTGGCGGGGTCGAAGACCCTCGATCTTTCACAGAATCGGAGATTCTGGAAAGCATCGGGGCTGAAGCTGAAGAAGATGAATCTCAAGCGACGACGACTCCAGAAGTTATAATTGAACCAGAACCAGAACCAGTTGCTACGACTACACCAACCGATTAGACAAATTTTGCTATTTTGTTAAAATAGAATTATGAAAAAAGTAACAACAATTGAAGGACTTGCAGGAATGGTCAAGAAGGGCTTTGACGGTGTTGATAAACGTTTTGAGCAAGTTGACAAACGTTTTGACGGTGTTGATAAACGTTTTGAGCAAGTTGACAAACGTTTTGACGGTGTTGATAAACGATTTGATAAAATTGAAAGGCGAATGGAAGACGGGTTTGATAGTGTTAACGCTCGACTTGATACTATTGAAAAAGAGTAAGTTATTATATGGAACAAAAACTTGGCATTGAGAGCGGAAAATAGAGAGGTTGACATTTTTGGATATATTTGTTACAATAGGGGGTGACATGATGTATGACAAATTCAGAGTTAGAACTCCAGTAAAAAGTTTTAGAGACCTAGAGGTATATCAGCAGACTACAAAATTGTCTGCGGAGATTTTTAATTTGAAAATTCCGGTTAAGTATAAAAATGATAAAGATTTAATGGAGGAAATTGGCAAGTTGAAAGAGATGTCCAAGCAAGTTCCAAGATTGATTGTGGAAAGCTATGGCGATAAGTTTTCAGATTTGGAGTCAACGTCTCGTAAAATGGAGAAGTCGGCATATATTGTAAATATGATTGTTGCTAAAATAGATTTTTTGAACGCTTTAGTTGATAGCGAAAGACTACAAGATGAATTGACGGATATTTTAAAAAGGTATCAGCGTGTAAAATTGAGAATTCTTAACTTGAAAAAAGCATGGAATAGGGTATGGGGAAAGAAATAATAACAAGAAAAAAGAACCTTCCTCCTGTTGCTGGACTCAAAACCATAACCCACTGCCCGTATTGCAAGGGATCTGGTTTTGTTAAGGCTGGTTTTCGCGCAAAAAAGCATGAAAAAGTACAAGTTTTTTACTGTAACCATTGTAAGAAAAAATTTACTCCTTTGGTTACAAAAGGTAAGACATATCCAGTCGCTATAATTTTACAAAGCCTTGTTTTGCATAATAAGTTTTTAAAACCGGAAGAGATTTGCGAAAAGATAAACAAAGATTATGGTTTAAAAATTTCTACAAATACTATTATAAATTGGACAAAGCAATATGAATATTTAACACCTTTTGCTAGGATGCGGGATTATTTGAGTAAAAAAATTAGCGATAAAGAATTTAATTTGAAAGAAATGACCACAGAACATCGGTTATTCCACCAGCAAGTTTATGATTTTATGTATCACAAATGGAAGACAGACTTGCTTTTGAATGAAGATTTTAAAAATTATAAGCTGAAATCAATCAAAAGTTTTTTGGAATTGATAATTGCTGAATGTCCGCATAAAGTTTTTACTGAAAGTAAGTTTCGCGCCTCTGATTTTAAGAAGAAATTTGACCTAGACCAGGTTAGAATTACCAGAAAAGAAAACAAAGCTACAGAGACAGCAAAATTTGTTATGCAGGCTGTGTCGAATAATAAAAAACGTCACGAGGTTTTGCAGGAATTTTTATTGTTTTGCGACTCAACGACTTTGGCGGTTGAAGTGCCGGTTGTCTTGGACAAGGAAGACATAGATCATTTTCAAAATATGCTTAATTTTATTGTTCCTCTTGATGTTGGCAAGGAAGGGACGATTACTGGACATATTGATATTGTCCAATTAAGAAACGGAATGATCCATATTATGGATTTTAAGCCGAGCGCTAAAAAATATAAGCCAATTGAACAATTAACCATTTATGCTTTGGCCTTGTCGCGCTTGACGGGGTTACGGCTTTATAGTTTCAAATGCGCTTGGTTTGACGAAGATGACTATTTTGAGTTTTACCCACTCCACGTGGTATATAAAAAGAAAAGAAAAAAGAAATAATGTCCGTTAAAAATGTCTGTTATATATAGTAGTTATCCACAATTTTAAATAAACTTGCTCCAAAATATGATATTATATAAATGAAACCCGTTTTGCGGGGGGGTCGATTTTGCTGATAAAATTTTGGTAATTAAATAACTAATTAAATTTTATGGTAATGCAAGCATGGAGCGATGTATTGTTGGCTTCTTTCCAATCTCTTTGGATGGGTGTTGTAGCTTTCGCTCCCAAACTAATACTAGCAATAATTGTTTTTATTGCTGGTTGGATTATTGCATCTACTCTAGGGCGACTCGCTGGCCAAATTATTGGTTTTTTCAAGGTGGACAAAGTTTTGCAAAAAACCGGCATTGAAGGACCTCTAGCGCGAAGCGGTTTGCGTCTCAACTCAGGGCTTTTTATCGGAGATCTTGTGAAATGGTTCTTTTTGATTGTATTTCTTGTTGCCTCAGTTGATATTTTGGGCCTTGATCAGGTAAATGCATTTTTAAGGGACGTAGTTCTTCTTTATTTGCCTAATGTTATTGTGGCGGCTCTTATTTTGCTCGCGGCAGCTCTTTTGGCAGATGCATCACAGAAAGTTGTTGTCAGTTCAGCCAAGGCGGCTAAACTTGGCTCAGCTCATTTTCTTGGCGGAATGACTAAGTGGGCAGTGTGGGTGTTTGCCTTTTTGGCAGCCCTCTATCAGCTTGGTATTGCTGGTCCATTAGTCCAAACACTTTTCACTGGATTTATTGCTATGCTATCTATTGCTGGTGGCTTGGCTTTTGGTTTAGGAGGAAAAGATGCAGCTAGTAAAACAATTGAAAGACTACGAAGAGACGTTTCAGAAGACTAGGTTGATATAGTTCCGTATTTTTAACAGCCCTTCAATATTGTGTTGAGGGGTTGTTTTGGTTAGGAGGGTTGTTTTTTTGATTTAAAATTGTTACAAATTAGAGAAAGTTGTTTGAAAATAAGGAGTTTAAATGTTAAATAAATTGCACATGTATGTTTTTAGGAATTATTGTTTAACTGGGAAATATGTTGGCCCAGTATTTCATATTGATGCTGTTTTAATTTTTTCTATGTCTGCCGTTAAACATTTTCGTAGAGGAAACATAAAAATGGTAAAGATCCATTTGTTTTCTGCAATGAAACATATAGTACAAGCTTACAGAATGATAATTATATAAAACTCGCCATTGGCGGGTTTTATATTTACCAATAAATAAATAGGTTTCTGTGGGAGATTGGATCTCCCACAGAAATGAAAATTGGTGTACAATATAAATAATGAAAAGACTTCAATTTGCAAATAACCATTTTTATCATGTTTTTAATCGTGGAGTGGATAAACGTGATATTTTCATGGACGACAAGGATTATCATCGTTTTCTTTTTAGTCTTAGAGATTTCAATGACAAGAACTCCTCAATAAATCTTTTTCGTCGAGTAAACGTGGAAGATGGAATGGTTTCTGTGGGAGATCCAATCTCCCACAGAATAAAAGCTGAGGATAGAGAGCCAGTTATTAAAATACATTGTAGTTGTTTAATGCCCAATCACTTCCATTTAATTCTCGAGCAACTAGAAGAAAAAGGAATTTCCGATTTTATGCAGAAATTGGGAATCGGCTTTACCCTTTATTTTAATCAAAAACATGAAAGAAGTGGTTCGCTTTTTCAAGGTAGGTTTAAAGCAATTTTAATAGATAAAGATGAATATTTAAATTATTTGAAACAATATATTTACTTAAACCCCTTAGATCTTTTTGAGTTAAGGTGGAAAGAAGAAGGGGTAAAGGACTGGAAAAAGGCCAAAAAGTTTCTTGAGCAATACAAATGGACGCCTCTTACAAACTATAATGAATATGAAGAATTTTTGAAAAGTTGCGTAAAAGACAAAGCAAAAAACAAATTCGAGGAATTAAGGGAGTTGTTGATGGAATAGTAGTATCTGTGGGAAATCCAATCTCCCACAGAATGAAGATTTGTGTTTATGCCCTTGCATTATTTTTAGGTATAGCTATAATAAAAACACTTAAATTATGCGAGAAATATTAAAAGTTTTAGAAAAAGAAAGCGGATAGATTTTATCATGTCTAGTTTCTAGATGCCGCTTTCCTTGGAAGGCGGATTTTTATTTTGAACATCCTTAAGAGAACTTTGATAATTTAGCAATCAAGAATTGCATATAAGCGAGAGGGTAACAATATAAGAGCATATGGTGGATGCCTTGACTTGAAGAGGCGATGAAGGACGTGGCGTGGCTGCGATAAGCTTCGGTGAGGTGCCTAGCAACCTTTGATCCGGAGATGTCCGAATGGGGAAACCTGATTTTGTAAAGCAAAATCAGTCCGGTCGAATGACTGGACAGCGAACCTGGGGAAGTGAAACATCTCAGTACCCAGAGGAAAAGAGAACAATAGTAATTTCCTTAGTAGCGGCGAGCGAAAAGGTAAGAGCCCAAACCCATTTTATTTATAAAGTGGGGGTTGTAAGGTAAGTACATTACCAGAGCATTCTTAAGCCAATACCATTATGGTGGTTTAAGAATGAGTCTGGTACAGAGTTAAACAAGTTGTATTATTTAGCAGAATGTGGCTGGAAAGCCCAACCAAAGAAGGTAATAGTCCTGTACGCGAAAAACAATACACGCTCTGAGTATTTATTCTTGAGTACTTCGACACATGAATAGGTCGGGGGAATCCAGGAGAACTAACTCCTAAGGCTAAATACTCTTCAAGATCGATAGTGAACAAGTACCGTGAGGGAAAGGTGAAAAGTAGCCCGGTGAGGGCGGTGAAATAGTACCTGAAACCATATGCTTACAAGGAGTCGGAGCCGAGCACTCAGTTCGCTGAGTGCTCGGTGACGGCGTGCCTATTGAAGAATGAGCCAACGAGTTTATGCGTATTGCCCAATTAATCCCGCACAGTGGGAGGAGTTATAGGGAAACCGAGTGTGAATAGCGCGATTTTATCCCGCAGTAGCGGGATAATGTAGTACGCATAAGACCCGAAACCAAGTGAGCTTGCCATGGCCAGGGTGAACTCCGACGAAAGTCGTAGGGAGGCCCGAACCGGTTGGTGGTGCAAGACCATCGGATGAGCTGTGGTAAGAAGTGAAAAGCTAATCGAACTTGGTAATAGCTGGTTCTCTCCGAAATAGCTTTAGGGCTAGCGTCTTAAAATACTTCTGGGGGTAGAGCTACTGAAAGGTATGGATAGGGGGAAACCTCGCTATACCTATCAAACTCCGAATACCAGAAAGTCCCCGCTTTGCGGGGTAAATTATTTAAGGCAGTTAGGCTATGGGGGCGAAGCTCCATTGGCCGAAAGGGAAACAGCCCAGATCTCAATCTAAGGTCCCTAAATTTTTACTAAGTGTTCTTAAGGAGGTGAAATCTCTTGGACAGCGAGGAGGTTGGCTTAGAAGCAGCCATCCTTGAAAGAGTGCGTAACAGCTCACTCGTTAAGAGGTTTCGCACCGCAAATAATCGGGACTAAGTAAAATACCGAAGGTGAGAATGTCCCGCTTTTAGCGGGATGTGGTAGGAGAGCGTTCTTAACTGCTGTGAAGCCCACAGTGCGAGCTGGGGTGGAGCGTTAAGAAGTGAGAATGTTGGCACAAGTAACCGCAATGCGGGTGAGATCCCCGCAGGCCGAAAGTCTAAGGTTTCCTTGGCAATGTTGATCAACCAAGGGTTAGTCGGTCCTTAGGTGATGGCGAAAGCCGTAACTGATGGACATACGGTTAATATTCCGTAACTTCGATAAATTTCGATGGGGTGACGGAGCTTTGTATGCTAAGCGTGTTATTGGATTCACGTTGATTACATGAGGAATCTTGGCAAGTAAATCTACCAAGAATTATTTCAAGTGTTGTCAAAATCCGGAGATTCGTCGAAGGAAATTTAGCAGAGCAGGCTTCCAAGAAAAACCTCTAAGGTTAAATTTATCGGAACCGTACCAAAACCAACACAGGTGGACAGGTCGAGAAGACCAAGGCCAACGAGTGATTGCTCCTCAAGGAACTCGGCAAAACAGCGACCGTAACTTAGGAATAAGGTCCGCCCCCTTATGGGGGGCCGCAGCGAAAGATCCCTGGCGACTGTTTATCAAAAACACAGCTCTGTGCGAACTCGTAAGAGGATGTATACAGGGTGACGCCTGACCAATGCGGGAAGGTTAAACGTTGTTGGTCCTAGTTACTAGTTTACTAGTGGCTAGTGGCTGGACGGCGTAAGCCCCCGTCAATGTCGGCGATAACTATAATCGTCCTAAGGTTTTGTAATCTATATTATCGAGATTACAAAAGGATTGGGACGATTGTAGACTGTAGAAAAACAGGGAAAAACAAGGAATAAATAAAATGCTACCTATAAATTTGGCTATATGCGAGAAATTCCGAGTATTTTAAACTAGGATATTTTGATAGCAATATCAAAACGAACTCTAAAAATGTTTAAATGCGGACAACTCGCAGGAAAGATCTGCTTTTAGCAGAAATCCTCAGAGACCATACGCCAAACCCCAAACAATATTAAGGGGAAGAAATGGTCCGAACTGTATGGCGACATGCAGAGCAAGGCAGAAATGACCTTGCCTATGGGGTAAGTTGACTTGAGACATCAACTTGTCCAAATTAGTAACAAATTTGAGCGAAATTCCTTGTCTGGTAATTTCAGACGTGCACGAATGGCGTAACGACTGGGGAACTGTCTCGAGGAGTAGCTCGGTGAAAATGCAATACCGGTGAAGATGCCGGTTACCTGCAGCTAGACGAAAAGACCCCGGGAGCTTTACTGCAACTTGATATTGGATTTAAGTTTTAATTGCGTAGCATAGGTGGGAGGCTTTGAATCTCGCATTTCGGTGTGGGAGGAGCCGTCAGTGAAATACCACTCTTTTAAAATTTAAATTCTAACCTTTACGGCAAAAACGTAAGGGGACAGTATTTGGTGGGCAGTTTATTTGGGGCAAATTCCTCCCAAAAAGTAACGGAGGAGTTTATTAAGGTTGGCTAGGCGCGTATGGAAATCGTGCTGATAGTATAATGGCATAAGCCAGCTTAACTGCGAGACGGACATGTCGAGCAGATGCGAAAGCAGAACATAGTGAACTGCTTGTTGGAATTAGATACTGCAAGCAATTAACGGATAAAAGTTACCCCGGGGATAACAGGCTAGTTGCGCCCGAGCGTCCATAGCGACGGCGCAGTTCGGCACCTCGATGTCGGCTCATCCTATCCTGGGGCTGGAGAAGGTCCCAAGGGTTTGGCTGTTCGCCAATTAAAAGGATACGCGAGCTGGGTTCAGACCGTCGTGAGACAGGTTGGCCTCCTATCTGCTGCAGGCGTCGATTTTTGAGAAGATTCTTTCCTAGTACGAGAGGACCGGAAAGACTTGACCTCTGGTGTACCAGTTGTTCCGCCAGGAGCATTGCTGGGTAGCTATGTCGAGTAAGGATAACCGCTGAAAGCATCTAAGCGGGAAGCCCACTTCAAGATCAGAAATCTATGGATCCGTAGAAGATGACTACGTTGATAGGCTCAAAGTGTAAGTGCAGTAATGTATTTAGCTGAAGAGTACTAATAAATCCAGTTACCCTCTCACTTATGTGCGATTCTTGTATAAAATAAATTGAATCTTTGAATCCGGTGGTTTGACGCGATGGCCACACCCGATACCATTCCGAACTCGGAAGTTAAGCATCGTAGTACCGATGATACTCTTTTGGGGGGAAAGTAGGTAACCGCCGGGTTTAAGGATTTAATTCAAACACTCTGTTTCTTGGCGAAATGGGGTGTTTTGATATATAATAAATCTATGATTAAGATATTAAATTGGCGCACAAAGAAGCAATTATCTATAATTTTAGGTGCTTTATTTGTTGTTGCATTTGCTGTGATTTTGATTATTTTTTCTTTAATTTCAAATCCAAATTGTTCAGATGAAAAACAGAACCAGGAAGAAGAGGGGGTAGATTGCGGTGGTTCTTGTACCCCTTGCGTGGTTGATCCGAAAGAAATCATTACGTTGTGGACGAGAGTGTTTAGGGCCAGTAGTAATACTTATGATGTAGCTGCTCTTATAGAAAATCCAAATCTTTTTTATGGGCTTCCTCTATTAAAATATACATTCAAAATTTATGATGCCGAAAATGTACTTTTGGCCATCAAAGAAGGACAGACATTTTTAAATCCTAGAGACAAATTTGTAATCTTTTCTTCAAATATAAATACCGATCAAAGAGAAGCGGTGCGGGCATTTGTAGAAATTGAAAAACTCTCTTCTTGGGCATATACGGAAGGAGAGAAATCTTCTATTGTGGTTTCAGAAAAAAACTTTTCTAATTTCCCTTCTCCGTTTTTACGGGCGCGCTTGTTGAATCAATCCCTTTTTCCTGTAAACAATGTTTTGGTAACGGTAGTTTTGTATGATGAAAGTGAAAATGCTGTTGCAATTAGTTCAACAAAGATAGACAGGATTTCTGCGGAAAGCAACAAGGACGTCACATTTACTTGGCCAAATTCTTTTTTAATAGAGCCCACTTCTAGCAAGGTTTTCACTAGAGTAGATTTGGTTAAGTAAAAATGATTAATAAATATTTCAATCTTGATTGGCTCTTGGTTTTTACATTTACCCCGCTCCTCGGAGCGGGGCTCGTTACAATGAGACCTTTCTTGGGTGAAGGCAGTAGTTATTTTTTCAATCGTCAGATAATTTGGATTATTCTTGGCGTTTTGGTTTTTCTTGTTTTCAGTAACATTGATTGGCGTTTTTTAAAAACAAGTGGATTTCTTTTGGGTCTTTTTGGTTTTGGAGTAGTTGTTTTGTTGACTCTTTTGTTTTTTGGGCAAGTTACTAGGGGGTCGTCTCGTTGGCTGAATTTTTTCTTTTTTTCAATAGAGCCAACCGAGCCTCTTAAGCTTTTGTTAATTTTGATGCTGGCCAAATATTTTAGTAGACGACATATAGAAATTGCTCAATTTAAACATATTATAGTTTCTGGTCTATATGCTCTTATTCCAACTATTCTCATATTTTTTCAGCCAGACTTTGGTTCATCATTGGTTTTTGTTTTAATTTGGCTAGGAATGATTATGGTTTCAGGGATAAGTAAAAAACATTTGATTCTCGTTTTGGTTTTAATTGCCATTGTTTTTGTAGGAAGTTGGCAATTTGCTTTGAAAGATTATCAAAAAGATAGAATACTTACTTTTTTAAATCCAAATCATGATCCACAAGGAGCAGGATACAATGCATTACAGTCTATGATTGCAGTTGGTTCGGGTCAATTGTGGGGAAAAGGGATTGGTTATGGTACACAAAGTAGGTTGAATTTTCTACCAGAATACAGAACAGATTTTATTTTTTCAGCTTTTGCTGAAGAGTGGGGATTTATTGGCGTTCTGATAATTTTTTCTTGTTTTGGTTTTTTGATCTGGAGAATTTTGCGAATTGCTTATTTTGGTCAGTCCAATTTTGAACGTCTTTTTGGAATTGGACTTGCTATATTTTTAATGATTCATTTTGTTTTACATATTGGGATGAATGTGGGGGTGCTACCTATCACAGGTTTAAGCATGCCCTTCTTAAGTTATGGTGGCTCTCACATGCTTACTGTATTTGCTGGATTGGGTGTTTTAATGGGTTTTCGTAGGCACTCACAAAGATTTTCTCAAAAAGACCCAATTGTAGAATTTTTAGGGTCGTAAATAAAAATACCTAAACACCCAAGAATATACCTAGGTTCTTATGTGTTTCAGTGTTTTTCATTGTCATTTTTTCAATTTTGAGTATTATATAAACCAATGGTTAAAACACGGTTTCTAGCAATCTTCATATTTTTACTGGGCTTTTTTGCTGCATATTTTGGTGCAGTACCTTTTTTGCCAGATTTTGCTAAGGGTTTCTTGCCAGAAGTGCCATTTCGCCTTGGCCTAGATCTTCAGGGTGGCATTCATCTTGTTTATCGCGCGGATACCTCATCCATAGACAAGTCAGAGGTTTCGGAAGCCATGGTTGGCCTTCGTGATGTTATCGAGCGCCGAGTAAATTTTTTCGGCGTCACCGAGCCCCTCATTCAAATTCAGCAGAGTGGCGCAGAAGATAGGCTTATCGTAGAGCTTCCCGGTATAAAAAATATCTCCGACGCCATTGCCCTAATTGGAGAGACACCTTATTTGGAATTTAGAATAGAAAACCCCAGCATAGAAATTACATCAGAGACGTTGGTTCAGGATGCTTTTATCCCCACAGAGCTCACCGGCCGTTTTCTTAAAAAAGCATTTCTAGATTTTAATCAAACTACCTTTGAACCAGAAATTTCTATTGAATTTACAAAAGAAGGAGGAGATTTATTTGCCAAAGTTACACGAGAAAATATTGGCAAGCCTCTTGCCATTTATTTAGATGGAGATGTTATTAGTGCGCCAAATGTTCGGGAAGAAATTACAGGAGGTAAAGCGCAAATTACCGGCCAATTTACACCTGAAGAAGCTAAAACTTTAGTACGAAGATTAAACTCTGGAGCCCTACCTATTCCAATTGAACTTATTTCTCAGCAAAGCGTTGGCGCATCCCTAGGGGAAGAAGTTTTATATCGTAGCATTTACGCAGGGATTATTGGCATCTTAGCTGTGGCCATTTTCCTTCTCTTGCTCTATCGAGCCTTGGGACTTTTTGGTATTTTGTCTTTAGTCATTTATGCCGCTGTGGTTTTAATGTTTTTCAAGCTTATCCCCGTCACACTTACGGCTGCCGGCATTGCGGGATTTATTTTGTCGGTCGGTGTGGCCGTGGACGCCAACATTTTAATATTTGAGAGAATAAAAGAAGAGATGAAAAATGACAAAACTTTCCGCGCCTCCGTGCCCGAGGGTTTTCAAAGGGCATGGACATCCATTCGAGACTCCAATGTTTCTACCCTAATTACGTCGACAATTTTATATTGGTTTGGCACAAGTGTTGTAAAAGGATTTGCATTAACTCTTGGAATAGGTGTTTTAATAAGTTTATTTTCTGCGTATACGGTAACGAGGACATTCTTAATTGCCTCCAATCTTAAAGGTGAAAGTAAAATCGCTAAATTTTTATTGGGAATATGATAAAACATCGTAAAATATTTTATACAATTTCAGGAGTAGTGGTTTTAGCCAGCCTCGTTGCTTTCGTGGTTTGGGGGTTAAATCCAGCAATAGATTTCACAGGAGGGACACTTCTAGAAGTTGAGTATCTTCAAACTAGACCCGTAGTAGATATTGTTAATAACAATTTGGAAAATTTGGGGCTGGGAAGTATTTTAGTTCAACCAACCGGAGAAAACGGCCTTCTTTTGCGACTTCGCGACATTACCGAAGCCGAACATCAGGCTTTGTTAAGAGCATTGGGTAATGTGGAGGAGAAAAGATTCGACTCTATTGGCCCAGTGATTGGTAAAGAACTTACTAGAAAAGCGTTTACTTCTATTGTGTTGGTTATTGCAATGATTGTTCTTTTTATTGCTTGGACATTTAGAAAGGCAGGTCGCCCTGTTTCTTCTTGGAAATACGGACTAACCGCCATTGTTGCCTTAGTACATGATGTAACTATTCCCGTGGGTATTTTTTCAGTGTTGGGACATTTTTATCATGTTGAGGTGGACATTCTTTTTGTAACTGCTTTGCTTACTATTCTTGGCTTTTCTGTACATGATACTATCGTAGTTTTTGATAGAGTGAGAGAGAATTTAAAACGGGGAGTGGGCAAAACTTTTGAAGACAGTGTTAGCCAAAGTGTGAGCCAGGTGAGAAGCCGGTCTATTAAAACTTCTGTGGCCATTTTGTTGGTTCTTGTCTCTTTGCTTGTTCTTGGTGGAAGCACCACACAATATTTTACAATGACACTGATTATGGGAATTATTTTTGGAACATATTCATCTTTATTTTTAGCAGCGCCACTTCTGGTTACTTGGCATAAGTGGCAGGAAAGAAAATAAGATGGAAAAAGGCGGTTTTTTACAAGGCCCGATCAAGCTTGATCGGGCCACTTTTTTGCCTAAACTACCCAAATCCCTGCTGGTTTTGGGTAGTTTAGGTGTTTTAAGTGTTAAAAAGGGGCTTGGTAATTAATTCCCCACGGTTCCGGGAACCGTGGGGAATATATGGCGGGCAACACTTTTCAATTGACTCACTAAAATCCTTGTGCTATAAATAGCTTAATGTTTTCTGTACAAGGCAGATAAATTTGACAACTGAAAAGGAGGTTGAAATGAAAGAATTGAATAGTTTTCAGACAACGATAGCAAGGTTTGGTCAGGAGTCTCAAAAAATAAGTAATTTCTTGCTTATAGCTGGTATTGTTTGTACGTCTACGTTCGGGCTGGCTATTGTTGAGTTTGGTTTTAGGTGGTTTTATGTTCTTGGTACAATATTTTCGTTTGCCTTTTTATATATTTTTGTTATTGCAGGTGACTGGAAAAAACGCCTTCCTGAATACAGATATAAAAAGGCAACAGCTCTGGCAAGGGAGGTTCTTAAAGAACTAAAGAAAGAAAATGGCGAAGAAAGCACTCTTGCAACAGCCCTAAGTTTTATTTTTCAGAAGGTCTCTTCCGAGAAAGACTTGGGACTACTTGAAAACTGGCTGGACGATTATCATCAATTGCAACTCAAACAAGATAAAATTTTCGAGATTCAAGACGAAAGACGAAAAAGCATTACAAGTATTGACTTTTTGACAAGCCAAAACAAAACTCTTTTAGCAAAGCTAGAAGACGAAACAAATTACTAAAACAATATCCCGCGGAGATCGGATCTTCGCGGATTTTTTTTGTGTTTCTGCGCCCACTGTATCTGTGGGAAGTCGGACTTCCCACAGAAAGGGGTTCGATTGTTAAATTGATACAAAAATTGGTAAAATAAAAAAGATGAAATACCTATACATACTAATTGCCGGCATACTTGGATATTTTTTTGGAAAGAAATTTGCCACCCGCCGACACTACACGAAACCGAGTATCGTGCAGATGTCTAAGGAAGAGAGGCGGGCATTTTTTAGCTTATTCTAGGAAAACACGCCTATATTTTCCTAGAATAGGGCGTTTTTGGGCATCTGTGTGCTGAGAGAGATAGTATCTCTCTCAGGGCCTCCCACAGATGGAACAAGCCCCAATAGAAATATCGGGGTTTTTATTTTCTCTAGCAAAGGGTTTGTGTTGACAAAGAATAGCACTTCGGTGCTATTCTTTGTTTAAACTAATGTAGCTTAAAAACTGAAAGGGGGAGTTGTTATGAAAAAAACATTTTTGGTAATTGGTGTTTGTTTGGTGTTAAGCTTTTTAATTCCATCCACAGGTTTCTGTTTTGTTTTTGATGGCGGAGATTTAAAAGATTATTTTCGAGAAAAAGAGTCAGAGGATGACGTGTGGAATTTTGATAGGTATCGTGGGGGAAAAACCGCTCACGTGTACAGAGCTCGTGATGTAATGACCACTGCGCAAGTTCGATTATTCAATGCGCGTATGAAGGAGACAGTCCATATTGGTGCTGGCCATGATGTCAAAGGGCAACTGTTGTGGTGTGACTCTAAAACTGGCTTTTGTGTTATAAAAAGAAGAGAAGCGGACTCGATGTTAGTTTATTTTATCCTGCTCATGACTGATCGTTAAAAAACTAATCCCACCAATAAAATAAAAAACCCATCTTGAAAAAGGTGGGCTTTTGTTCTTTCTGGCAAAGGGCTTGGTTGGGTGCTTCAACAAGCCTGCCTGCCAATGGGCAGGGCTCAGCATAAATGCTAGAATAAAAAATAAATTTATGGAATTTAGTTTTGTGCCTCGCCCGCAACGCTTGCCGTTAGCATGACTTGTAGGTAAAATAAAGATATGTTTGAAAGACCTATAACAAAAAAAGAAGCTTCAGAGGAGTCTGAAAAAATTGAAACAGCAGAGTACTTGAGGCCAGACATTAAACCCATTATGGCCTGCATAGGAACTCTTGCTGATTTTAAACACTCTCACTCTCCGCACTTGAACAAGATTGAAGATGCCATAAACAATGAATCTAGAGACAACAGCACAACAAATGTAGATTATTTTGGCAGTCCAATGGAGCTACAAAGACAAGGGTTTAAAAACCGAGGAAAGCATTCGTATGTTATATCAACTATAGATAATAAAGATAAGTTTTCTCACAACTTCATAAATTGTACCGGTATAATAGTTACCGGCAAAGACAGGGAGACTGGTAAAAATGTGTCTTTCTTAAGCCACCAAGACCCGGAGCATTTTTTAAGGGAGGAAGAAGACAAAAAGCAATTTGCGGCTGATCTAAGAGAGAGAACAGAAGAATTAAAAAAAAGGTGCGAGGATGGAACCATTGACGCTAGAATTATTGGTGGTAATTATTTTGGTGAAGATCGTTGGGAATACGATCGATATCAAGAAGACTATCTTAAATCAATCAAATTGTTGTCTTCAGAATCCTCGGATATTCTTGGTTTTGAACCAGCAATTGTTGTAGGACCTAAAACAGTTAGCGGGAAAGACGATGTATTTTACGACAACGAGAATAGAAGACTTTATATAATAAGACCCGTTGTTGGTGATGCCAGTAGCGAATCTTTTCTCCCTCAAAATATTGAGGAGCAAGAGAAAAAATGGCTCGAATAAAAAAGGACTAAGTCTATGAATTATTTATATGTACTAATCGCCGGAGTACTGGGATATTACTTTGGCAAGAAGTTTGCCACCCGCCGACACTACACGAAATCGAGTATCGTGCAGATGTCTAAGGAAGAGAGGCGGGCATTTTTTAGCTTATTCTAGGAAAACACGCCTATATTTTCCTAGAATAGGGCGTTTTTTGGGTATTTTTACTTGCAACACAAATTAATAAATAGTATTATGAGAATATGTTAGAGAAAGAAGATATAACTAAAATAATAGACGCTCAAAAAGAAGTTTTTATTACAAAAAAAGATATTATTGAAAATTTTGCAACGAAGGAAGAACTTACTGATATTTTTGTAACGAAGGAATATTTTGAAGAATTAAGACAAGATTTTAGATCTCTTCAATCTTCCGTGGACGCATATGCAAAAAAGCGGATGGATGCACCAAATTGCTGAAAAAACAGGAGTGAAATTAGAGTATTAGTTTGGGTTTTTATACTTGTTTTTTTGAATAATCTGTGCTATAAAAAGTGCAAGGTTTTTTGATAATAAAATATGGAGGAACGAAATGGAAAAAGAATTGAATTGGTTTCAAAGAGTATTGGCGCAGTTTTTTTATTACAGTCCCAAAATGGCAGCGTTTATCACTTGTTGTTTTGCAGTTGGTACATTTGCGTGTATACTTCTGTCACCTTCGGAAATTGCTTTTTTTGGAATGATTTTTTGTGCAGTTGTAGCTTTGTGTATGACTGAAGCAAAAACTTCATGGCAAAAACGCCTTCCTGAATACAGGTATAAAAAAATTATAGAAAAAGCAGAGAAAAAAATTATTGAAATTTATGATCCTTCTTTACCGATAAGCTATCAGCTTTGTCTAAATTTGAGAGAAAAAATAGAAACCTCTGAAATAGGAATTACTCACAATTTAGAGTTGTGGCTTGCGACGTACGAGAATTTAGTTGCTTGCAAGAAAAAGCTTAAAAAAATGGAAGAAGATAAGCCAAAACTTAAGATCGCGATTGCAGAAGCAGAAAAAGTTTTGCAAATACAAGAGAACGGGGAATGAAATAAACACAAACAGAGGGAAACCTCTGTTTTTTTATTTTGTGATATAATGTTTGTTAATGTTGAATGTTTATACTATCAAAGTGGGGTCATTGCGGACGAATTGCTATATTGTGAATAATATAATAATAGACCCTGGGGATGACGCTGAAAAAATAATAAAATTTATAGAAGAGAAAAATTTAAAGCCAAAGGGAATCTTTGTAACCCATTGGCATTTTGATCATGTTCGCGCACTAGAAGATATCAAAGAACATTTTAATATCAAGGAATTAAAAGAATTTGATAATTTTAAAGTTATAGAAACATCTGGGCATAGCAAAGACGATATCTCTATTGTTGTTGAAGATAATGTATTCTCTGGGGATTGCTTGTTTAAAAATACAGTAGGAAGGACAGATTTACCGGGGAGCGATAAAATAAAGATGAAGGAATCTTTAGATAAATTGATTCAATTACCAGATCATTTCAAAGTCTACCCAGGGCATGGACCAGCAAGTACAATAGGCGAGGAAAGAAAGCATAACCCAGATTTAAACTTGACTTGAGTTGTCTTTTGTGGTATATATTAAGTAAATATTTATCTTTGACAATAGGAGGTTCCAATGCCGAAACCGAGGTGTGTGAATTGCGGATACGAAGCCCCAACTATTACCGAAAAATGTCCCGGCTGTGGCGAAAATTATCTTGTTGAACCAGGGCCCCAGCCCTATAACCCGACTCCCTCAACCAACAAATTGATCATCTTTGATTTGGACGGTGTGTTGGTTCATGCTTCGCGGGAAGGTCTTTTCGAGGCTTATAAAGCAATGATCACTTTTTTGCATAAAGATTATCGGGTATTTTTTCGAACACTTGAAGAGTTTCTTGATTGGTGGACTCCGGACTGGGAAGATACTCTGAAGAGAATGGGTGTTCCCGAGGCTAGAAAGGAAGAGATGAATAAGATTTTTTACGCTGTAGAAAATAAACATTCTTATATTCTTCCGTGGGTGCAATATCTTTTAGTCGATTTATCAGAAAAGTATCGGCTGGCGATTTGTTCAAATCGCCACAAGTACAGTGTCTTAAAGTTTTTTAGCAATAGCATGATAAAATACTTTGATGTTGTTGTCGGGGCAGGAACAGTAAAAAACCTAAAACCCGACCCCGAAGGCATAAATTACATTATGCAGGAAACTGGGGTCGGCATTGAAAATACGCTCATGATAGGCGACATGCCAGATGATATTGAGGCCGCTATCCGCGCTGGAGTATCTGTTGCCAATGTGATTTGGGAACATGGGCTGGGAACAGACAGTGATTTTGAAAAACACGCGGATTACTTGCATTGCACCCTCCGCAGTGAGGATGATTTCTTCAACCTGGAGTTTTAAATCAAAAAAAAAGGAGCACTTGTGCTCCTTTTTTAGTTATTAGATAAACCATTGACAACTTTTATTAAAATGTGCTAAGTTGTTTATCAACAGTTTGGAGGGTTGAAAAACCTGCTTTAAAAGCATAATATAGAGCTTAAGGTGTTTAATACTACTACACCATTTCATTTCGATAATAAATAACAAAATATTTAGACCCGTTTAAGAAGCAAAAAACAGAATGGGCTGTTTTTGTTACATCTTGCGTGTCTAATCGCGCTTAATGTTATAAAATGCAAAAAATACGTCCCAAAAAATACTTTTCAAAGTACAAAGAACCTATTGTTGATGGGCTTGATTTAACAGAAACCCAGCTGAATTCTTTTGATTGGTTCAAAACAGAAGGTCTTAAGCAATTGTTCAAAGAGTTTTCTCCAATCAAAGATTATACCGAAAAAGAGTTTGATTTAGAATTTCTAGAGTTTACCATCGGTGAACCAAAATGTGATGAATATTATGCCAAAGCCAACAACATGTCTTATGAAGCGCCCCTAAAGGTAAATGTGCGTCTTGAGAACAAGGTTGTGGGTGAAGTAAAGGAACAAGAAATATTCCTATCGGACCTTCCGCTGATGACGGATCATGGCACTTTTGTTATCAACGGAGTAGAGCGTGTTATAGTTTCTCAGCTGACACGCTCTTTTGGTGTTTACTTTACAATGAATATTTTTAGGCGCAAAAAGAACTTTGGCGCTAAAATTATTCCTAACCGAGGCGCTTGGATAGAGATTGAAACTGAATCGGACAATGCTCTCTATGTCCGATTGGATAGAAAGAGAAAAATGGCTGTTACTTCCCTTTTGCGTGCTTTTGGTTTTTCCACGAACGAAGAAATTAAAAAAGCTTTTAAACATATCAAGGTTGGTGATATAGACTATATAAAAAATACTCTAGAAAAAGACGAATCACACAATTCGGAAGAGGCCTACATTGAAATTTTCAAACGCATCAGGCCGGGTGAACTGGCAACCGCAACCAACGCTCAAGAGCTCCTTTCGGCAATGTTTAGCTCTGAAAGATATGATTTATCCAATGTGGGAAGATATAAGTTTAATCAGCGCCTTGATTTGTCTATGGAAAACATTAAAGACCAGTCAAAAACAGTTTCTAAAGAAGACTTGGTGGCTGTTATTACAGAGATAATCAAGCTAAATGATGATATAAAATCAGAGCCAGATGATATTGACCATCTTGGAAACAGACGAATTCGTGTTGTTGGAGAGATGCTTCAAGACAGGTTGCGTGTTGGAATGGCCAGAATGAAAAAAGCCATTCAAGATAGAATGTCTACTGAAGAAGCGGAGTTGGCCAGCCCAAGCAGGTTAATTAATGCAAGGCCTTTTTCAGCTATTGTACGGGAGTATTTTGCCACCAATCAATTGTCTCAGTTTATGAGTCAAGAAAATATTCTTTCTGAATTGGAGCATTTACGAAGACTTTCCGCGCTTGGCCCCGGTGGTCTTACGCGCGAGCGCGCTGGTTTTGAGGTGCGTGATGTGCACGCTTCTCATTATGGAAGAATTTGTCCAATTGAAACACCAGAAGGTCCAAACATTGGCTTAGTGGTTCATTTGGCGTCTCATGCCAAGCTTAATGAATATGGAATAATAGAAACCCCTTATTTTCGAGTTAAAAATGGAAAAATTACCCCTGAAATAGTATATTTGGATGCTTTTGAAGAAAGCCGGCATCAAATTGCTCACGCTGGGGCCAATTATGATAAAAATGGTAAATTACTCGACTCTATGGTGGAAGCTAGAGTTAAGCTTCAGCCGGGAGTGGTTCCTAAAAACGAGATAGATTTTATAGATGTTTCTCCACAGCAAGCATTTAGTGTGGCTACTTCTTTAATTCCTTTCTTAGAGCATGATGATGCCAATAGAGCTTTGATGGGCTCAAATATGCAAAGACAAGGTGTGCCGTGTTTAAACCCAGAAGCTCCTTTGGTTGGTACTGGTTGGGAAGAAAAAGCAGCACACGATAGTGGACGGTTGGTTTTGGCTAAAAATTCTGGAAAGGTTAAATATGTAGATGGAGATAAAATTGTTGTTAAAAATAGTAAAGGCAAGGAAGATGAATATCCACTGATTAATTACCTAAGGTCAAATGATTTTACTTTAATTAATCACCGCCCAATAGTGGATCTAAATGAAGAAGTGAAAAAAGGCCAAGTTTTGGCTGACGCTAGTTCTACGAACAATGGTCGTCTTGCGCTTGGTAAGAATATTCTAGCAGCCTTTCTTTCTTGGGGTGGCGCGAATTTTGAAGATGCCATAATTATCTCTCAGCGACTAGTAAGAGATGATGTCTTTACTTCGGTTCATATTGAAGAGTTTTCGGTCAAGGTTCGTGACACCAAGCTTGGTCCAGAAATTACCACTTACGATATTCCTAATATCGGCGAAGAAAAACTAAAAGATTTAGACGAAGATGGGATTATTCGTATTGGCGCCGAAGTGCGCGCTGGAGATATTTTGGTTGGTAAAATTTCACCAAAAGGAGAGGTAGAACTTACTCCCGAGGAAAGACTGCTCCGAGCTATTTTTGGAGAAAAGGCTAGGGAAGTTAAAGATACTTCTCTTAGGTTAGAGCATGGTAAAAGTGGAAGAGTAATTGGGGTGAAGGTGTTTTCACGAGACAGAGGCGATAAGTTGGAAACTGGTGTAATTAAAGAAATAAAAATTGAATTGGCCCAACTTAGGAAAGTTTCAGTAGGAGATAAGCTAGCGGGAAGGCATGGAAATAAAGGTGTTATCTCTAAAATTTTACCAGAAGAGGATATGCCATATCTTGAAGATGGCACCCCCCTTGATATCATTTTAAATCCTTTGGGTATTGCTGGGAGAATGAATCTTGGACAGGTTTTGGAAAATCATCTTGGTTTGGCAGCCGACCGACTTGGATACGCAGCTATTACTCCACCATTTGTGGGAGTAACTGAAGACGAAATTGCCAATGAGCTAGAGGCAGCTGGTTATCCTAGAGATGGAAAGCTTACATTATTTGATGGAAGAACAGGGGATGAATTAGAACAAAAAGTTGCCGTTGGGAAAATGTATATGCTTAAACTTATTCATATGGTGGAGGATAAAATGCATATGAGATCTATTGGTCCTTACTCCCTCATCACCCAACAGCCACTTGGTGGTAAAGCGCAGGGTGGTGGCCAAAGGTTTGGAGAAATGGAAGTTTGGGCTTTAGAGGGTCATGGTGCAGCTCACACTTTACAGGAAATGCTTACTGTAAAATCAGACGATGTTTTGGGAAGAACAGGTGTTTTTGATGCTATTGTTCGCGGAGAAGACTTCAAAAATCCAAATATCCCAGCATCTTTTCATGTTTTAGTAAATGAATTAAAGGGGTTAGCATTAAATGTTATTTTAGATAAAAAAGACGAAGATGAACATTAAGACTACAGATTTTGATTCCATAATTCTAAAACTCGCTTCACCCGAGAATATTTTGGAGTGGTCACATGGAGAAGTGACCAAAGCTGAAACTATTAATTATAGAACTCAACGACCAGAACGAGAGGGGCTTTTTGATGAAAGAATTTTTGGTCCGGAAAAAGATTATGAATGTTATTGTGGTAAATACAGAAGGGTTAGATATAAAGGTATTGTTTGTGAAAAATGTGGAGTGGAAATAACTCGTAGCATTGTTCGACGTGAAAGAATGGGACATATTGCTTTAGCTGCCCCCGTGGCTCATATCTGGTTTTTGAGAGGAATTCCCTCTCGGATTGGTTTACTTCTAGATATGTCTATTGCAGATTTAGAAAAGATAATTTATTTTGCTGGATATGTTGTGACCAAGGTAAATGAGGATGAAAAGAATGAAATTTTTAATGCTTTCAAAAAGGAACACAAGCTAAAATCTAAAAAACTTAAAAATAAAGAAGATAAAGCTGCTTTGAAGTCAGCTCTTTCGGTTGCCGAAAAAGAATTGTCCAACATAGTGCTTCATAAAGTTTTTGACGAAATAGAGTATAGGCGTCTTAGTTTGAAATACGGAGAAGTGTTTGAAGCGGGAGCTGGAGCAGAAACATTATATAATATTTGTAAAAAAATTGATTTAGAAAAAATCGCCGAGAAACTCGAGAAGCTATACGAGGGTTCCTCGGTTCAGAATAAAAAGAAAATTCTCAAAAGACTTGCTTTTGTTAAAATGATGCGCAAATCAAACATCAGACCGGAGTGGATGTTTTTAAATGTTATTCCAGTTATACCACCAGCGCTTCGTCCGATGGTTCAACTGGATGGAGGCCGACATGCTACTTCCGATGTTAATGACCTATATAGGAGAGTTTTAAATAGGAATAATAGATTGAAAAAACTTCTAGATCTTAATGCTCCAGAGGTAATTGTTAAAAATGAAAAAAGAATGCTTCAAGAATCTGTTGATGCTTTGATTGACAATTCTATTCGTCGCAGTCAGGGCGCCGCAGTAAGTCAATGGCAAAAGAGACCACTCCGGTCTTTAGCGGATATGCTTCGTGGAAAACAAGGAAGATTTAGGCAGAATCTTCTTGGAAAGCGAGTGGATTACTCGGGACGTAGTGTAATTGTGGTGGGTCCCGACTTGAAGCTTGGTCAGTGTGGTTTACCAAAACATATGGCTTTAGAACTATTTAGGCCGTTTGTCATTTCTCAAATTATTAAGAAGGGTTTTGCCTACAATGTTCGTGGAGCAAACAGATTGATAGATGAAAAGGGAGATGAAGTTTGGGAGATTTTAGAAAATGTTATTGAAGATAAGCATGTTTTGCTCAACAGGGCGCCGACTTTGCACAGACTTGGTATTCAAGCCTTTCGCCCAGTTCTTATTGATGGCAAGGCTATTCAGGTTCATCCTATGGTTTGTTCGGCATTCAATGCCGATTTCGATGGTGATCAGATGGCTGTTCATCTTCCATTGGGTAAAGAAGCGCAAGAGGAAGCTCGTGAAATTATGGCTTCGGTGAAAAACTTATTGATACCACGAACGGGGGAACCAGTTGTTAATCCTTCTCAAGATATTGTTCTGGGTTGCTTTTTTATGACTCGCATAAGAGAGGGATCTAAGGGGGAAGGAAAATATTTTTCTAGTCCGAATGAGGCGATTACTGCTTATGACTTTGGGGAAGTAGCTTTGCAGGCCCTAGTCAAGGTTATGGTTAAAGACTCTCCGAAATATAAAACATTAGGAGAAAAGATTATAGAAACTACTGTTGGCCGGCTTTTATTTAATAGTGTCTTGCCTTCTACTTTCGGTTTTATTAATGAAGAATTTACCAAAAAGAGATTGGCGAGCATTGTTCAAGAACTTATTAAAACTTTTGGAGTAGATGCTACGCCAGATGTTTTGGATAAAATAAAGGCTTTTGGATATCAATATGCTACTACTTCTGGAATTTCTTGGGGAATGAACGATGTCCAAGAACCTAAAAAGAAAGAAGGTTTCTTAAAAGAGGCCGAAGAAAAAGAAAAAGAAATTTATAATCAATACAATGAAGGGCTTTTGACCTCGGACGAGCGCTATCAAAAATCTATCACTATTTGGCAAGAGGCAAAAAGGAAAGTAGATGAGTCGGTTCCAGAAGGGCTAGATTCTTTTGGTCCTGTTTACAGTATGGTTTCTTCTGCTTCTCGAGGTTCTTGGGGGCAAACTAGTCAGATGGCTGGAATGAAGGGTTTAGTGTTAAATCCAGCTGGACGCATTATAGATTTCCCTATTCGTTCTTCGTATAAAAAAGGACTTAATGTTTTGGAATACTTCATTTCTACTCATGGCGCAAGAAAAGGTACTGCGGACACAGCTCTAAAAACTGCCAAGGCCGGCTACCTAACAAGGCGTTTGGTGGATGTTGCCCAAGACGTAGTTATTGGAGAGGAAGATTGTAAAGAGAAAGAGGGCATTTTAATAAGAAGACCAGATGACGAAACTTTTGGCAGAAGCTTTGAATCTGAAATAAGAGGAAGATTTTTGTCCAAAGATTTAATCAAGTTGAATTTAAAAGCAGGTCACCTAATTACAGAAATAGACGCTAAATTAATTGATGAGTCGGGCGTGGAAGAAATTCAAGTTCGTTCCCCATTGAGTTGTCAGTCAACTTGGGGTCTTTGTCAGAAGTGTTATGGTTATGACCTTGGTTTTGGTGATGTGGTTAAACTTGGCGAAGCTGTAGGGATTGTGGCTGCGCAGGCAATTGGTGAACCAGGAACACAGCTCACAATGAGAACTTTCCATACTGGTGGTGTGGCCGCTAAGGGTGGGGATATTACCCTGGGTCTTCCTAGGGTGGAGGAACTTTTTGAAATGAGAACTCCGGCTAATGCTGCTATTGTTTCAGAAGTAGACGGTTTGGTTATTGATATTAAAGAAGACAAAACAAGTGAGGAAACACTCGGGGACAAGATTATTACTGTTTTACCAAACATAGAAGAAATAGACAAAAAGACAGAAGAGAAAATAGATCCAAAAAAGAAGACAAAAATAAAAGAGAAAAAGACAGAAGGAAAAGAATATGCAATTCCTTTTGGAAAAAGAGTTTTGGTAACTAAGGGTCAAAAGGTTTCTGGTGGAGAAGCTCTTACAGATGGGCCAATAGACGTGAAAGAATTGTTTAAATTTGCCGGTGTTGAGAAGTCCCAGAATTATATTTTGGAAGAAGTTGGTCGGGTCTATGCTATTCAAGGAGTTTCTATTAGCAAGAAACATCTAGAGGTAATTGTTAGGCAGATGTTTTCTAGATTTAAAGTCCAATCCTCAGGTGATACTTCTTTGAATAAAGATAAAATAGTAGAAAAATCTATTCTTGTTGAAGAAAACAGGCGCATTAAAAAAACTGGTGGTAAAGAAGCAGTAGGAGAGCAACTTCTCATGGGAATTAGTAAAGTTTCTTTAACTACGTCTAGTTTCTTGTCGGCAGCATCTTTTCAAGACACTTCCAGAGTTTTGATTTCCACAGCCACAGAGGGCGGAAAAGATATCCTCAGAGGATTAAAAGAAAATGTCATCATCGGACACCTCATCCCCGCTGGAACCGGTTTTCGCAAAGACCTCAAAAGCCTCCAACCTGCGTCGACGTCGGACGTCGACGCAAAAAAGAATACAGATGAGAAAAAAGAGGCCACTAAAGAGTAATGTCTCACCTGCGTCGACGTCGGACGTCGACGCAAGTGGATAAATAAAACCAAAAC
>JBHPEK010000002.1:0-69097 GCA_042577045.1 Patescibacteria group bacterium | reverse complement strand
TTAAGTATTTCTATCGCCTTAACAATAATAGGTTTTAGATCATCATAAATTTGAAGACCTTCTAGTTCTTCTGGCTTAAACCACTTAACATCATCTAAACCCCCCGAATCACCGAGCTTTAATTTTTTATCCGTGGTCTTTGCCAAAAAATAAGTAACTCTTTTTTTTATCTGCCCTTTTTCTGGATGTGTAGCAATATATTCATTGCTACCCAGCTCTTCTTCAATGGTTATGTTTATGTCCATTTCTTCCTTAATCTCTCTTGCGGTTGCTGTTTTTAAATCTTCTTTTTCTTCCACATGCCCCTTGGACAAGGTCCAATGTCCAAAGACATCGTGAACAAAAGCAAAAAATATATCCTCACCCTCCTTTCTATATACTACCGCTCCTCCCAGTTTTTCAGATTCAATTTCTTTTATTTTATCTTTGCCTGGTTCACCCATTTCTTTATAAACAGTCCCCAGAACACCATTCACAAACTTTCCAGAAGTCTCTCCACCAAAGCTTTTCGCCAACTCAATAGCTTCATTAATAGCAACTTTTGGTGGAACTTCTTTAGAATTTCCAAAAATAAGTTCGTAAAGGCCCACCCTTAAAACATTTCTATCTATAATAGCAATCTGATCAAGGGGCCACTCTGGAGCGGTTTTTTCAATAATAGAATCAATTTTTTTTCTTTTTTTTAGGGCGCCTTCTACCAACTCCTCAACAAATTCTTTGTCTTCAAGCCCTGGAGCAAATTCTTGAATATTCCTCTTCAAGATATCGTCAATTTTAGTCTCTGGATGTTTGTTAAAATCCCACTCAAAAAGAGCCTGCATGGCGATACTACGTGATAGATGTCTATTTGCCATAAACTATTTTTTGGAAAGATCTTCGGCGCTTAATTCTTTCTTGCTCTCTTGTTCACTTAATTCTTTTTCCTTTCTTTTCTTCTCTTTCTTGGTAAGTTTTTTCAAAACATCCAAAACAGATCTTTTTTTGTATGTGCCACAATTAACGCAAGCCTTGTGGGAAAGTTTTGTTTCTCCGCATTTACCACACAAAGATAAAATGGTCTTTTTTAGGCCATGATGAGATCTCCTGTTTCCAATATGAGATCTTGTGTGTCGCATTCGTACTGTCATAATTTTTTATTATACTATAAAAGCTAATATTCTTCAACTTAAACTTCTGTTGGAGCTGGAGGCCAGATTCGAACTGGCGACCTATGGTTTACAAAACCATTGCTCTACCAACTGAGCTACTCCAGCTTTTCTTTTTCCCCATTAACCTTATCCCAATACTTGTTGTACCCATTACTCTTTATAGAATGTTTTCCATTAATATAATCCTCGAAACGCTTCATATGCTTTTTTGTCCCCTTTAGGTGTTTTCCCAAACCTAGAGAAGAAACGTACTTGGCAACATTTAGGTTATACTTTACTTTTATTTTGTCCAGCCCAGAACCTTCCAAAAACGGTCTGCTAGAAATAATCCCTCTGTGAAGTTCTCCCTTATTCAAGTTTCTAAAAATCCAAATACGAAAAAACAATAGGAACATAATTCCAATAAAGGCCGTAGAACACATTAATATTAAAATCCACATATATTTTAGATTATAGAGCAAAACGCTCAAAGCGCGTCACTTCAATATTTTCACCAAACTTTTGTATCGATTCATTTATATACTCTTTTATATTAATGTCTGGATTCTTTACATAGTCTTGCTCCAAAAGTTCTTTCGTGTCAGAAGGAAACCCAGCAGCAATATGCATCGCAATATTGTGTGCAAGATCCTTAAAGGCTGGATTTTTGGCAACAAAGTCTGTCTCACTTTTCATTTCTAGAAGAACTCCTACCTGCCCGGTACCATGAATATAGGCTTCTATAATACCCGCATTGGTACCACGAGAAGATTTATTCTCTGCCATTTCTACTCCATTTTGACGAAGCCATTCCATGGCTTTTCCCTCATCACCACCAGAATCTTCCAATGCTTTTTTGCAAAGCATTATGGAAACATCTGTCTTACCTCTTAAAGACTTAATTTTTTCAGAATCAATCATATTAGTATTAATTATCTCCCTTTTTTTCCTTTTTGTCACCCTCCTTTTTTTCCTTCTCAACACCAGCTTTTGGCGAAGCTCCAAGTCCTTTCTTATAAGCGTCTACAAACTTTTCCAGAAAATATTCTATGCTAGAAGTCGCCACATCGTTACCGGGTACAGGATATTCAATGTCTGCTGGTTCACAATCGCTATTCATTACTGCCACTGTTGGAATACCAATTTTTTTTGCTTCAGCCACAGCACTGCTCTCTTTTTTAGAATCAACCACAATGATTGCCGATGGCTTCTCAGAAAGAGTTTGCAGTCCACCAAAATATTTTTCCATCTTTAAAAGTTTCTTTTCCAACTTCATAGCTTCTTTTTTTATATATTCTGAAAAACCACCCGAAGCCTTCTTGCTTTGTAAATCTTTGAAATAATCTATTCTCTTTTTTATGGAATTAAAATTTGTCAAAGTACCCCCTAACCACCTCTCTACAATGTAGGGCATCCCTAGCTCTCTACCAGCTTTTTCAATTAAATCTCTTGCCTCTGGTTTAGTGGCGACAAATAAAATCTTGCTCTTTTTTGAACCCAAGTCTTCCAAAAAATCTTCTGCCTTTTCTAAACATTCCAATACTTTACCTAAATCAAAAATCGCAATATTGTTTCTAACACCAAACAAATATGGCTTCATTTTAGGATTGCTAGAAGATTTGGAATAGCCGAAATGCACACCAAGTCTGTACATCACTTCATTTTCTTTCATTAGATTCTCCTGTCTGCCAACAGACAGGGCTTGATTTTTGTCGTTTATTTTGGTATTCATAATAGTGTTACAGAAATTAGTGTAAACGATTTAAGGCCTTTTGGCAATACATATTATATATGAAAAATAAAATACACCCAACATATCACAAACAGGCCGTTATCAAGTGCGTTTGTGGAAATAAAATTGTTGCTGGCTCTACGAAAAAAGATGTAGAGGTGGAAATTTGCGCCAACTGTCACCCATTTTTTACTGGTAAGAAAAAAATTATAGACACAGCAGGTAGAGTTGAGAAGTTTAAAACGCGAATGGCCAAAGCCTCCGCCAAAGGCGGATCCCCGCCTGACGGACGGGCAGGCACCTCGGGCGGAAAAAAATAAAATGGACACAAATCCTCAAGGGATCATTATGGAAATCCGAGCTGGTGCTGGTGGAAAGGAAGCAGCGCTTTTTGCCGATGAATTATACCGAATGTATACTAAGTTTTCCGAATCCAAAAACTGGAAGATGAAGCTAATCAGCAAATCAAAAGATGAAATAGGAGGACTTAAGGAAATTGTGTTTGAAATAAAAAATACCGAAGCCTACAACAAACTAAAACACGAAGCGGGGGTTCATCGTGTCCAAAGAATTCCGTCCACAGAAAAATCTGGTCGGATCCATACGTCTACTGCCTCTGTGTCTATCTTACCTGTCATTCCAGAAGTATCCTTTGGAATTCGTCCTGAAGATTTAGAAATTGGCTTCACACGTTCGGGAGGAGCCGGCGGACAGAATGTAAACAAGGTAGAGACAGCTGTCCGTATCACCCACAAACCAACAGGTGTCGTTGTTAAAAGCGAAAGCGAAAGAAGTCAACAAAGAAACAGAGAAGAAGCAATGATACTTCTAAAAGCCAAACTTATTCAAGCTACAGAGAAAGCAAAAGTTGCTTCAGTTGGAGAATTAAGAAAAGAACAGATCGGCACCCAAGACCGATCTGAAAAAATTAGAACCTACAACTTCATGCAGGACAGAATTACAGACCACAGACTTAAAAAATCTTGGCACAATATAGAAAAAATTCTAAACGGCAAAATGGACCCACTTATTAAGTATTTTCTCAAATCCGAAAAATAATTTCAAATTTATTTGCTAATAATATCTATTTGTTTTTGATATTTCTCAGAAAGAGCCATCACATCATCTCCATAAAAACTATAAGCTGGTTTATTCCACCTAGAACCTGCGAGGTATCGCAAGGCGGCTCTCCTTTCGGCAGTATAGCCTCCTTCAGCTGCGCCATTATCTTTCAAAAGAAGTGCTGCTCCAACAAAAGCATCTAGCGGATTCCAAGGGCTTGGTGGCTTATGGCCTGTTATTTTACCAATCAAATTATCAAATATCTGCCAAGTAGTAGGCATAAATTGCGCTGGCCCCATCGCCCCACCACAATACCCGTACCAAGCGCGTCGAGAAACTGGTAAAATATCTGGATTAAGTCCCAGCTCGGAAGTAACTTCCACAAAAGCAGTTCTTTGCTTGCCACAATTCTCGTGGGACAAATCCTCTTTCCAGTTCCCCGTCCCCACATTAGCTCCGAGGTTAGACTCTTCAGCAATAACCCCCAAAAGAAAAGCTGGTCGTATTCCGGTTTTCTCCCAGGCAAAAGTGGCATATTCTACCGCCTTTTCAAAAGGAATGTCGTCTGATCCACGCAAAAGAAAAAGTTGGTTTCTAATTTTAGTGGCATCTTTTTGACGTGCTTCTAAAATGGTTTGATATTTAGCCTCTTCCCCCTTAGTAACGTCCAGAAGTTTTTGTTTTTCTGTTTCCCGAACCTCTATACTTTTCTTTTCTAATTCCTGTAAATAGCGAAGTTCCATCTGTTCAAATTTTTCATTTTCCATGCCAAGCTTTTCCTCTTCCGTTCTTTTCTGTGTTCCCCTCATATCTTCCAGAGAAAATTGCAGTTCTCTTTGAACAGATTCAGAAGAAGAAAAATCTTCAAAAAATTCAGACAAACTATCGTAACCCAAAAGTATCTCCACTAAACTTGTGGAGTCCATTTCGTTTACTTGACGCAAAAGCTCAGAAAGAGAAATTTTTTCAGCCTCAATTTTTTCTTGAAATTCCCCAATCAAACCGGATCGCTCTACAATTCCAGTACTTAATTTATTAATAGCCAAATCCCGAACACGAATGCCAGTTTTAGCTTTATTTATTTGAGCATCTAAGATGGTAATATCTCTTTCAAAAGTGGATGCTTCCCTCTGCTTTTCCTTAATTACGTCTTCATATCCAGTCATTTGTGCTTCAAGATCGGCCAATTCTGCTTCCAACTTGGCTCGCTCTTCTAAAACCGAATTAGGGTCTATGCTTTCAGCATAAGCACCACAAAACAACCCTGTCAGAAGCAGAAACAGAATAATTTTTGAATTTTGAATTTTTGTCATTAAATTATTTTCCCTCTTCTTTTTTATCTCCGTCTCCGTCTCCGGATTCGGATTCAGATTCGGCTTTTTCAGACTTCTCCTTTTCTCCGATCCTTTCAATGTTTTCTATGCTTACTGGTGCTTCTTCTTCCTCTTCCTCCTTGGCTTCTTCAACAAATGCGACTGTATCTTCTTCATCAGCCAACAGTTTTACGCCTTCACCTAATTTAATATCTTTAATAAGAATTTTATCTTCAAAAGTTACTAAGCTAGAGATATCTACTTTAATTTCTGATGGCAAATTTTTTGGCATGGTCTCTACTTCAATTTCATGAAAAACTTTCACCAATGTTCCCCCAAGCTTAACTGCTGGCGCATCACCAATAAATTCAACAACTACATTTGTGGTAATCTTCTTGGTCATGTCTACTGCATAAAAATCAACATGGACTGACCTACCCGAAACAGGATCCAAGGCAACATCATAAATAAGTACTGGAACAATTTTTCCATCAACATCTAAATCTACTACTGTAGATTCACCTACTTGCTCCCAAATCTTTTGAAATTCGCCAAAACTCACAAAAAGTGGTGTGTTTTTTTCTTTGGCGCCATAAACCACCACAGGAAGTTTCCCTTCATTTCGAGCACTAACAAGAGCTTTACCAAAAATATCTCTTTTTTCAGCCTTTAACACTCTATTTTCTTGTTTTTTATTATTTTCAGTCATGATTTAGAGATTAGCAAAATTAAAAACTTTATTCAACAGCCTCAAGTTAAGATTTTGAAATTGATTCCGCAACTACATTAAAACAGGCGTGAAACTATATGTGTAACAATTCCACAACAGGGTTTATTGGGTTACCTCCCCCCAAGACAGCAATAATATTATCGGCTGCTATCTCAGACATTTTGGAACGTGTCCTTTCCGTAGCAGACGCGATGTGAGGAGTAAGAATAACATTTTCAAGATCAACAAGTCCCGGAGCCAATAAAGGTTCCTCTTCAAAAACATCTAACGCTGCTCCTTTTATCTTTTTGGTTTTTAAAACTTCCACCAAAGCTTTTTCATCTACAACTGGGCCTCGGGAAGTGTTAATTAAATAAGCAGAGTCTTTCATTAAAGACAGACGCTCGAAGTTTATCAAATGCTTTGTAGAATCTAGAAGAGGTACATGAACAGAAACAAAATCTGACTCTCTCAAAACATCGTCAACATTTTCTCTGAACTCAGCGCTGTATTTTTTTTCAAATTCTTCATTACGTTTTATGTCGTAATAAATTACCCTCATATCAAAACCTCGGGCGGCATGATGAGCAACTCGCGCACCTATCCTACCCAAACCAACAACTCCCAAAGTTTTTTTGTTCAAATCTGAGCCCAAGAATAACATGGGCGCCCACCCCTCATACTCCCCTGCCCGAGTAAACCTATCCGCCTCCGTGATCCTCTTAGAGATTGCCATTAGAAGTGCGAATGCATGTTCAGCAACTGTTTCTGTGAGAACACCGGGAGTGTTGCTAATATGTATCCCAGCGCTCTTAGCATCTACCAAATTTATATTATTATACCCAACAGCATAATTAGCAAAAATTTTAGCTTGAGGAGCAGAAGAAAAAACCTCCCCGTCTATACTATCCGTAAGAAGACACAAAACTGCATCATAAGATTTCTTCTTAAGGTTGGTAATTAACTCTTCCTTGGACAAAACTCTGTTGTCTGGATTAATGTCAACTTCATAACCTGCTTCTTTTAATTTAATAATTCCTGCTTCGGGAATCTGGCGTGTTACATATACATTCATAAAAAAATTGGTTTTTTAATTTTAATTCCTATTTACACTACCGAAAAGTTCTAACTTTTCTTTTACCTTATTTTTAACTGCTTCTATGGCTGAGGGCATAATTTTGTAAGGTGCCACTTCATCAGTAGTGTCCAGCTCTTTTCTTAAGGTTTCAGTGAAGGCAATTCGGATATCTGTATTTATATGGATGTTGGCTATGCCAGCGTTTATGGCTTGTTTCATTTCCTCATCTGCAATACCCGAACCCCCATGAAGAACCAACGAAACATTTTCTGACAAGAGTTTTCTTGTTTCTTTTATCCTTTCTATGTCTAAATTAGGCACGTTGGCTGCAATGCCGTGCAAATTCCCATAAACACCTGCGAACCTGTCTATGCCCGTCTTGGACACGAACTCTTGAGCTTCTTCGGGCTTAGTCATGTCTTCAGGCTTAATTTCTATGACTTCTTTCTGTATCTTGGATTCACCTGGCAAGTAACTAAGCTCACCTTCCACAGAAACATCTGAGTTTTTTGATTTTACATAATCAACAACTTCTTTCGTGCCTTCTATATTTTCAGTTAATGATAGTTTTGAAAGATCGATATGAACAGAGTCAAAACCAGCATCAAAAGCCTCTTTAGCTAAATCCACAGAACTAGAATGGTCAGGATTCAAAAAAACAGGCAATTTGCTTTCTTCTCTGACAATTTTTACCATTTCCACTGCTTGACGAATACCGAAAAATTTTCTCTCTCCTTCCGAAAGACCAATAATAATAGGGGATCTTAACTCCTCGGCAGCAGAAATAATTGCTTTAAGTTGTTCTAAATTAGAAATATTAAAATGACCCGTAGACCAATGCTCTTTTGTCGCCCTTTTTAAAATGTCGTCTAGTTTGTCCATAGTTTTAGGTTAATTAGATTAATTAGTAACTAGGTCAATTTGATGAATCCTTTTTCAAAATTATCAATAATTAATTCTTCCATTTTTTCTTCTCCTATAAGTTCAGAAAATATTTTATTCCAAAGAGCTTCTTTTTGATGGTATAAATATTTTGTCCCGTCTCTTTTTCTAACCAAAGACATCACAACATCAACTAAATTAAAACTATAAGCTTCACTACCGACACACTCTAAATCTTTCCAAAAACTAAGAACAGAGCTTATGCCATCTTCGGCCTTCTTCCAATGCAAAGCCTCTGGATTTATGTGTGGTTGAAATAAGCGCCAGTCTGTCTCATCTTTTTTGGCCAAATATTGTTGAACAATCATCCATTGTCCCGCTTCAAGTTTTTGGTCTAAAACATCACCTCTTAGAGAACTTATCATTCTTTCTGCAAAGTCACTAGTTTGAGAGAAATTTCTAAAAAGCCTAGAATAGAAATCTATTTCGTGGTGGTAGTGTAGTAGTAAACTTAACGTTCTAAGCCCCTCTCCTGCCACTCCTAGCGTCGCTGGGAGCATAAAAATAACGCCCAACTCTTTCAAATGGCTAATGTTGTGGTACTTCTTTTTCAAAAATTGCTGCGCAATTTTTTGCCACTTATCACTTAGCTTGATTGTTTGAATTGGTCTTTCTTCAAAGTCTTCTATTGTTAAAGTTTCAAATTGTTTGAAGAAAAGTTTGTTCATCCATTCGTCATCCTCCACAAAGCGCATTGCACTGAATACTTCAAAAAAGTCTTCATTTTTGAGTGTTTCTTCAATGTCGGCATAACCCAAAAATTTAACCACGTTTTCGGGAGGAATGTTTAAAAGAAACTCTTTAGCCTTATTTTCTTTTATAAAAAATCCTGTGCCCAGATTGGCTATTTCATGTGACAACTTAAGTAAGTCTGGATATTCTTGCAGTAACTTTTTGTCGTCTTGTTCTGCTTTCTCAAGCAAAACATTAAAAATTTCTATTTCTGAGATATCTTCTTGAACCCCCAAAGAATTTAACTTTTCCTTAATTTTTGCCTCATTTTCTTTGGCAACCTTCTCTAAAATGTCATTGCCGACACAATCAACAAGTGTGGCTTCTTCAGCTCCCAGTATCTTTATAATTTTTTCTATTGAGATCATTATAGGTTCTATTTTAACATATTTTACTGCCCGTGGCACTTTTTGTATTTTTTACCACTTCCACAAGGACACTGGTCATTACGTCCAACCTTTTTATCCTCGGAAGTTTTAATCAAAGAGGGTGCTGGAATCGTTGACGGAAATTTCTTTTGAACATTTAATATTAATTTAACAAAAGTGGCACCAACAGAATCCTGAAGAGACTTAAACATCTTGAGTCCTTCGTTTTTATATTCAACCAACGGATCTTGATTTCCATAAGCACGCAAACTAACCGACGAACGCATATAACCCATCTCTTCCAAATGCCCCACCCAAAGCATATCTATAACCTGTAAAAAGATATTTTTTTGAACTCTGAAAAAGTCATCTCCAAAATCTTTTTTCTTGTCTTCAAGTTTTTGTAAATCCAAACCTTCTTTATCAAAAACATCTTGTATTCTTTTTTCTAAATCTTTTTCGTTTTCAAAAAGTACTTCGCGCCTTACGGTATATATTTTTACTCGTTGCTTATTCATAACATCATCGTAGTCTAATAAATGTTTACGAGCATCAAAATTCATCCCTTCTATTTTAGATTGAGCAGACTCAATTGCTCGCGCGACAAGTTTATTCTCAATTGGTTGGTCATCAGGAACTCCCATGGTATGCATCATATTTTTAATTTTTTCCGAACCAAATATGCGCATCAAATCATCTTCCAAGGAAACAAAGAACCGACTTCCTCCTGGATCACCTTGTCGCCCAGAGCGCCCCCTAAGCTGGTTATCTATTCTTCTAGCCTCATGCCTTTCAGTACCAAGTACAAACAAACCTCCAAGATCTTTAACCTGGCTACTTTGCTCCTTATTCTCGGGCGCACCCCCGAGGACAATGTCAACTCCTCTTCCCGCCATATTTGTAGCAACTGTCACCATTCCAGATTTTCCAGCTTGAGCGATAATTTCCCCCTCTTCTTCGTGGTGCTTGGCATTCAAGAGGCGATGAGGAACGCCTTCCTTTTTCAATAAAGCTGACAAATATTCGTTTTTTTCAATAGAAACCGTTCCTACTAATACTGGCTGACCCTTCTGATGCCTTTCTTTTACTTCCCGTACCACCGCTTCAAATTTTCCTTGTTCTGTCGGAAAAACAAAATCTGCCTGATCTTTTCTTATTAAAGGTCTATTTGTCGGGAGCTCCACCACCTCTGAGTTATAGACCTTATGAAATTCTTCTGCGGAAGTTAGGGCAGTACCTGTCATGCCAGAAAGTTTTTTATACATTCTAAAATAATTTTGAAATGTAATACTGGCCATGGTGCGAGACTCTTTTTGAATAGTAACACCTTCTTTTGCTTCAATGGCTTGATGCAAACCTTCAGACCAACGCCGACCAGGCATCATTCTGCCGGTAAATTCATCCACTATTACAATTTCATTATTTTTTACAACATAATCTCTATCTTTCTTAAAAATTGCACGCGCTCGTAATGCTTGATTCAGATGATGAACATATTTAATTCCTTTCTCTGTATAAATATCACCTATGTTTAGTAGTTTCTCTATTTTTTCAATACCAGCATCATTTATTGAGGCCGCCTTTTGTTTTTCGTCAACAGAATAATCATTTTGATCCAGCTTTGGAACAACATTCGCAAAAACCTTATAAAGATCCGCCGAGTCTTCATCTGGAGCAGAAATAATTAAAGGCGTTCTAGCTTCGTCAATTAAAACGGAATCGATTTCATCCACAATCGCAAAATTATAAGCATCATCTCCCGCTCTTTGAACAAGCTGTTCCTTTTGATAAGCCATACTGTCGCGTAAATAATCAAAACCAAATTCATTATTCGTACCATAGGTTATATCCGCACGATAAGCCTCTTGTCTGCTACAAGGTTTTAAAAATTTATAGATTATTTTAAAAGACCCTAGCTTATCACGTTCTTTGTCTAACTCTTGGTCCACACGGCTGTCGAACGAATGTTCTGGGTCATAAAGATATGTTGATTCATGACTTAGGCACCCAACACTTAAACCAAGTGCATGGTAAATCTGGCCCATCCAAACAACATCACGTCTTGTTAGATAATCGTTGACCGTAATAACATGAACACCCTTATCAGTTAAAGCATTCAAGTATATTGGAAATGTAGAAGTTAGTGTTTTTCCTTCTCCTGTTTTCATCTCCACAATCTTTCCTTGATGCAAAATTATACCCCCCAAAATCTGAGTATCAAAAGCCCATTGCCCCAATGTTCTTTTGGCAGCCTCTCTAACCACAGCAAAAGCCTCTGGCAAAATGTCGTCTAGCGATTCTTTCAGTAAGCGGTCTTTAAATTCCAATGTTTTATTTTTTAGGCCTTGATCTGAAAGTTTTTTAAACTTATCTTCAAAATCACTAATTTTTTTTTCTATTAGTTGATTTTTTTTTATAAACTGGTCGTCAGAGTTTCCTAAAATTTTAGTTAGTATTCCCATGGCGCTTAGTATAACACCTCCACCCGCTTCGATAAAGCATCAGCGAGGCGAGCAAGCTAAGTGTAAACAAAAAACACAACCCCTCGCGAGAGGGGTTGTGTTTAGTTCAAGAAAGAAATTATTTCTTCTTTTTTCTGCGTACTACTTTTCTCTTAGCAGGTGCTTTCTTGGCTGGCTTTTTCTTTACTACCTTCTTCTTGGCCGGTTTTCTTTTTGCCACCTTCTTCTTAACCACCTTTCTCTTAGCTACTTTTCTCTTAGCAGGTACTTTCTTGGCTACTTTTCTCTTAACCACCTTTCTCTTAGCTACTTTTCTCTTAGCAGGTGCTTTCTTGGCTGGCTTTTTCTTGACTACTTTCTTGACTTTCTTTTTGCGTCGAATCATTTTTATTTACGTTTTTAAAATAACAAACATCGACCGCCAAATATTTGCTTCAGAAATGCAGGGTGCTAAAAAATTTTAAAAGAAAAAATTAAAAAATTTTCTGCATTCCTATATTAATTTTAAATAAATTTTGAATAAAAAGAAACAAAAGAAATAAAAAAATGTGGATAACATTCTTAAAAAATTGTTAACTAATAATTTTTTAAGAAGAAAATCCGAAATCCGAATATCGAAATTCGAAACAATATCTAAATCATAAATTATAATGTTCTAAACATCGACTATGTTGACTTTCTCATTATTGCACTAAATATTTTCATTAATTCTGTAGCCTCCTTTAGAAGTTCTTGTCGTTCTTTTTCTAATTCTTGATTTCCGCCAACATCTATCAACGATAACCAATAAATAGTTTCTTTTGATTCTTTTCTTGAAATTTTAATTCTCATAGAGAAATCTTTCTTGCTCAAAGCCTCGTTTGCTTCAATATAATTAGCACCCATTGAACCCGAAGATCTAATAACTTGTTTTCCGTCTTCGAAATTTGCTGTTATTTTAGGGAGTTTTTTAACAAAAACGCGCACTCGTTTAGCAAATTCTAAAGTACGTTCTTCTAAATCGTATTGTTTTGTATTTTGAATTTTGATCATTTGAATTTGTTTGTTATTTCGAATTTCGTGCTTCGAATTTCTAATAGGATTTGATTTTAGTCAAATCCTATTAGATTAACTTCTTCTTCTAAACTAAAGCCATACTTGGAGTAAACTCTGTCTTTTACTAATCCTGAAAGCATTAAAATTTGTTCGGCATTGGCATTTCCTAAATTTAAAATAAAATTAGCATGCTCTTCAGAGACAACTACATCATCAATCTTTTTTCCTCTTAGGCCAACCGATTCAATCAAAAAACCAGCCGAGATTTTTGACCTATCAGCAAACTGCCCTAGTTCTGGAAATCTCTTAAGAACATCTTCTTTGTTTATGCCTCTTCTCTTCCATTCAATATTTTTAAAAAAGCACCCTGCGCACTTGTAATTATGAGCAAAAGATTCTGTTCGCTGTTTAATATTTTTTCTGAGTCTTTCTTGAATCAATTCTGGCGCATCTTTTTTGAAAGTAAGAGTCGCTCCAATAATTGTTAAATTGTCGCCCTGCTTAAAGATAGAATCTCGATAAGAGAAGTCGCAGTTTTCTTTTTTAAAATCAGAAATGGAAGCATCTTGATGATTAAAGACCTTGACCGACTGAATGGAATCGGCCATTTCTTTCCCAAAAGCTCCTGTATTCCCACAAATTGCACCCCCCACTGTTCCGGGAATCCCTATAGCCCACTCCAGCCCAGAAAGTCCGGTATTTGTTGTGTTGGCAACTAGTTTGGAAAGTGGCGTTCCCACCCAAACCTCAAGTAGTTTAACTCCATGACCATTGCCACCAAACCGAAAATTTGATTCTTTGTTTTCAGAATCCTTTATTTTAATCACTAACCCCTTAAAACCTTGGTCAGATATTAAAACATTGGAGCCTCCACCCAAAATGAAAATAGGTAATTCTTTTTCTTTAGCAAAAACACAAAACTCTTGTACTTCTTCAATACTTTTTGCTTCAACAAAATATTTAGCAGGTCCGCCTATTTTAAAAGTCGTATATGGAGCCAACAAAACATTTTTTTGAATATTTACCATTAGTTATTTTTCGGAGAGATTGTATTTGTAATTGGTTGAAAAATTTTTAAAAGAGATCTATTTGTGTTTTGAGTAGGTTTCTTTTTTTCTTTAATTATTTCCTTTTCTTTTATAAGATTCCCTCCGCATTGTTTTCTAAAAAATAACCACTCTTCACACTCTGTGCCATTTTGCAAAACACAAATACCATGCGTTCCTTTATCGGTCTGTTCCATACGCAACTTCCCACCCTGCTCTTCGCAATAAACAGATGCCGGGTTAGCAATTTGCGTTTCTCCTTGTTTTTCTTCTTTATTAAATTTGTTTCTAATGATGGCAGTTAGCCGACGATGCTTTAAACTGTCTTCGGAAAACTTATCAACTAATTTTTGAAATTTCGGATTATTTTTTTCTCTTTCCCTTATTTGTTCTATTCTGCCCTCCACTTTTCCAATGATATTCTGGTAATTTTCCATAGCACGAGTAGCTATTTCTTCATTTTCTTTCTTCTCAGCTAGTTTTCGAGCTTCAATGAGTTTTTCATTAGCATGTCTTAATTGCCTCTCTACTTTTTTTACAGGATTAAAAGTAAGAAAATTTCCCAAACCTCTTCCCCACTCTTTTAAAAAATATAAAGGACTATCTGGTAAAAGTTTTGGGTCAATGACACCCAAGTCTTCTGGAGTAATCTCATCTAAAGAAACGTCGTTTTGGGCAAACACAAAACTAGTACTCAAAATAAGAACCAACGAGACAAAAATTATCCTTTTCATAATTTTATAAAAAAATAAACCACTAAAGTGTTCATCAGCGCTTTAGAGGCTGGAGAAGGCTAAACCTCATGACTATGTCTTTATGTGAGTGCCAAATACTCTCCAGCCACCAAAACGCTGGTAAACCATACTTTAATTATACAACAATATATTTAATCAACAAGTTGCTTTAGAAACATAAAATCCCTACCGAAATAGGGATTTTATGCAGACATAGAGTGGTTCCGCAAATACAAAACACTCACATATTTATATATATAACATACTTTAAATAAAAAAACAACCCCACCCAATCATTAGGCTGGGTAGGGCTGTTGATATCTGAAAATTCCTGTCGTTCTTATTGCATAGCGTTCAACTCTGCCTGCATTGCTTCTAGTTGTTGTAACAATGTCTGAATTTGTGCTTCTATCTCTGTTTGGGTTACTGAAGCTGCAGGAGTCGCAGGGGTTGCTGGAGTAGCTGGAGTAGCACTAGCACTAAACACCTCTTGTATTTTAGCGCGTGTCTTTGGTCCAACATATCCATAACCAGCATCACTTGCTGAACTGACAATTCCATATTTCATTTGGAATTTCTGAACAGCTTTTTCAGTTAGTGAGCCGTAATAATTGGTCTCACTTCCTGGTGAACCAACACCGGAAGATGCAATTTGCGTATCTGGGTCAGAGTTTAGAAGTTGCTGTAAGCGCTTAATACTAGAATTTGACTCTCCTTTTGCCATACCAGAACTAAACACAGGGGAAACACCTACAGCTACAGCCGATGGCTGAGCAATACTTGGTGCTGTTGTCTGCCCGCCTAGACTCGGCGAGGCTGGAGCATTCGCAAACACTTCTGCTAATTTAGCCCTAGTTGACGGACCAACCAAACCATATCCAGTTGTATCTTCACTTCCAGAAGAAACTATACCATATTTTGCTTGGAATTTCTTAAGGGCAACTCTAGTCAATGAACCAAAGTACTCGGTCTCATTTCCCGGAGAACCAACTCCAGAAGACGCAATTTGCGTATCTGAGTCTGAGTTTAGAAGTTGCTGTAAGCGTTTAATGTCGGCACTAGATTGTCCCAACCTCATTGTTTTTGTAAACATTGCTGAGACAGAAGTCAAAGCTTGAGTAGAAGTTACCGCTGGTGTGGATGCTGTAGTGGGTATAGGGTCGGTTCCAGGGATAACAGTATATACTGGTGTTGGAACAGATCCACCACCGCCGCCACCACCCCCGCTAGAAACCGAACCACCACCACCACTTCCCACACAAGCAACAGTAGTTGGAGTTATCGTCACTGTTTGAGGTCCAGCCCAAATATCATTTTTCACTGTCATTATAGACTGAGAAGTTCCACAAGAAAAACTCTTTTTATATTCAGCAGGGGAAACTGTATAACTCCTTCTATCTGTAGAAGTTATAATCAATTCCGCACCTTCTGACAAACTTAGTGAAAAAGAGCTGGCTGAAACAGTAATAGAATCAAAACTGGCAGTACCACTTACCACCAAACTATACCCACCGACACTAATGATAGAGGACGCCGACATCAACACATCTGTACTAGCAGCAAAGACAGCAAAAGGAGCAAGTAGAAGCGACAGAAAAATTGTTAAATAAATTTTCATAATTTATAAAGAAATTAAATTAATCTAGTCAGCGTCGTTAAAAATTGTTAATAAGACTGATACATCACCGCCACCACCACCAGCTCTGTCTAATTGTCTAATAAATTTGAAACAACCAAAAGCACCATCCTCAATTGTCAAATCAACAGGTGTACTTGAAGATGTCTCCAAGTCTATTCCTGCACCAGCAGCAAAAGTTAAATCAATTCCATCTGTGGTAGTAGCGTTGTGAATACAAAGTTCTTGCATGTCACCAGTTGTAGGAACCATAGAAGTTAAAGTTGATGTTGCTGGAAGCGTAAATGTCGCTGAATCCACATTAAGAACCATTATCATGGTGTCATAGTTAAGCAAATCTGCTTCTATAAGAGTATATGTGGTATCTGTAGTTGAGGTAGAATTTGCATAACTTCTTAATTGTCCACCGCCGAGAGTAGCAAGACTTGCAGCAGTCACAGTTCCTTCAGTTTCAATATTTCCTGTGGTTACAGTTGTTGTGGCCATGCCATCGAAAAGAAGTGCATTTGCAGAAGCGTCCCACAAAAGTTCTTCCCCGGCAGTATCCGTGTAAAATGTTACATCTGTGCCTTCATCATCTTCACCAACAGTTAGTGATCCATCTGTGGCAAAATTACCATTGGCGATAGTTGTGGTTGCATATCCATTAAACCAAACATCACCAGTAAAAGCCCATATTCCAGTAGTTGAGGCATTTGCATTGTTATCAATAGCAAATATTTCAGCCGCTTCAGAATCGATAATTTGCATGTAGTTAGCTGTTGAACTTTCTTCACCCATAATGGACAGTGGGATAGAAGTGGTTGTTGTAGCCGACAAGGTCAAAATTGAGAGACCTTCTTGCGTAGTAGTACCAATCGTCATATATTGTGTGGTTAAGTCGCCCAAAGAAACTCGTGGAGCGCTCAACTGAATTCCAGTAGTCGTGGTACCAACTGTAAACCAGAACTCTCCATCGTGAAGCTTAAGCGACTTGTTTGTGGAATCATAATAAACCATTCCAGCCGCGCCTGTAGGGTCCGCGGCTTTTCCCGAGAAGACAATGGTTCCATCTACGCCGTTAATGGCAGCCTCGGCACCAATTGTTAATCCGCCCGTAAAGTAAGCATCTCCAGTTACAGTACCAGTACCTTCACCAACAGAAAACATAGCTGACGGAGTTGTTGTACCAACACCAACCCTATCTGCAGAAACATCAACATATAGAGTATCTGTATCAGCAATGATATCGCCAGTTATAGTAACCGCACCAGTTAAAGCACTGGTACTTGTTACAGAAAGAGTGCCCGCAGTTTCTATGTTGGTACTAATAGTCGTCGCACCTTGAACAGAGGCAGCGACAAAAAGAACCGAAACTAACATAGAAGCAACAATACTTAAAAAATTATTGCTCTTATAAAATTTTTTCATAAACCTAATAATTACTAATAATTTATAACGTTTTCGACTTTTTTATAAAAAGATTTTGTAACACAACAATGTTGAGTTCATAAACCCTTGTTTATAGTTTAAACCTTTTAAAAATTAAGTAAAAAACAAAAACAAAAAAACTGTGGATAACAATAAAAAACTCGCCTTACTAGCAAGTCAATATAATGGACATTTGTATCAGACAAAATTAAAAAGTCTTCCCAGCACGGATGTCTCTTATAATTTGCCCTCCTTGTTCTTTAAAGTTTGGCTGAACACTAATTATATATTCTATTTGCTTTATCGCCCCCTCTCGCTCACCCAACTCCACTTGCGTAGCAGCTAAATTCAGATAATACTGCAAATTTTCAGGATTTAATTTAATCTGATACTCCCATATTTCTTTTACTTTTCCATATTCACCCACTTGGGCATAAGCGGAAATAAATTTTTTGTCATATCTAAAGTCTTCACCAAAAATCTTCATCATTTGGTTTAAAAGAACTTGAGCATTATCTAAATTTACAATAATAGATACCATTACATAGTTTTTGGCGGCCTCGCTATACACAGGACTTAATTCATAGGTTTTCTGTAAGATTTCTAAAGCTTTTTCTTTTTGCCCGTAAGACAAATAAGCATCGGCAACAGCAAACGAAATATGTTGTTTGTTTGGTGAAAGTTCTAAAGCAGAAAGAAGCATTTTTAAAGATTCATCAATTAACATTCCTCTAGAATACAAAGCTCCTAAAAAAACTCTATATCTTGTTTGTTTCGGAAATGCTTCTACTTGCAACTCCATCTGCTCAATAGCTTTTCCAAGAATCAGATTTTTATCTTCCACAGAAACGTCTTGCGCGACCACAACGTTATTGGCAAAGCCACTCAGTTGCTCTCTAGCCTCTCCGCTACCAAAAGTACGAAAAGAAAAAACCTCGTCGTATTTATCTACAACAACACCAGCAGATACAGGTTGTCTTTGTAGAATAAGAGTTCTTAAAAGACTGTTGGCAGCCATAATTGGTTTGGCGTTTACAAAATATAAGGAAAAAACAACCAAACAAAACACAAAGGTAACAACAAAATAACTAGAAAATGGAATATCTTTCTTGTTCACAGACTCTTTTTCTTTTTCAAACGATGAGGTATGAATATATCCCAAAACAGAAAAGAACATAAAATAAGAAGTTAGATTGTCAAAAACAAAAAGATTATGGAAAAGATAGGCTGCAAAAAGTGAAACAATTAGAGAGGTTTGAAACAAATCAAACTTCTTGCGCCAAATCATATAAAAAGTAGACGTGAAAATACTTATATAAGCAAGAAATCCCAAGATACCTGAACTTATCAACCAGTCAAAAACTATATTGTGAGACCGATCAAACCAAGGCTCTTGCCTAAACAATTCGGGTTTATAATATTTATTGAAAACTAAATTGTAATTCTCGGGCCCCCAACCAAGAATAGGGTGTTCTTTAAAGCCCTCCCAAGACATTCCCCAAATAGTAAGCCTAGATTGTATAGTAGTTTCCTCTACTGTCATTGTTGATAATCGGGCAAGCACATAATTGTTGCTCATAAATTGAGCATTCCTGAACACAAAAAACAAAGACAAAATAATAACCAAGAATGTTAAAAGTGCTAAAGCAGTAACGCGCATTGGTTTATTTTTTGAAAAAATGGACATCAAGACAGAGAAAAGTATCAAGCCACCAAAAAGACCCAGAATGGCACCTCTAGTAGCTGTAAAGAAAACAATTAAGGCCTCTAAAATAAGCAGGGTGGCCAAACCAAGCCGAAGCCAAAAATTTTTGAACCAATACAAAAACAGGGCTGTAACGAAAATACCAAAAATTAGATAAATTGCGAGGTATCCAGAATTCCCAAAGCTAGCATCAAGCCGGGTACCACTCTGATGGATAGCTGCTTTACCAGCAAGCTGTAAAAAACCATAGCCAACAAGAAGAACATTGGCACCCAAAACAACACCAAAAAACTGCTTCCATTCTTTTTGGCTTTGAAAAATACTAGTTAAGATTAGAAAATACAAAAAAAGATGAACATGGCTTACTAGACCTTCCATTCTTTCATAATTAGACCAGAAACTACGATAAGGACTCTCTCCAAAAATTGTAGCCAAACTCAAAAACAACAAGACGGCAGAAAGAGAAATAAGAATTGGACTTATTCGTGGCCTATATTTGGAATCAAAAACCATCACAAACACCCACAAAAGTAATAGAATCTCAACAATTATTCTAAAAAAGAAATTTTTTCCAGTAATAAAAGGAAAAAATAAAGACTCGACGACAATCAGACAAAGCAGGGGTAAAATAAAAAGGCCCGCTTTAATTGCATAAACTATATAACTTATTGATCTACTAGACATGTTATAATTATTAAACTAGCATATAATTGCAGGTTTTAGCAATATATTATGATTTTATCTAACCGCATCAAAACAGTTTTACTGCTAGCTGGAGACTTAATAATGTTTTACTTAAGCCTTTATTTGGCTTTGAGTATCAGAACAGGATTTTCGCTAGTAAAAGAAACTTGGGACTTACACCAAGTGCCATTTTTATTTATTCACATTCTCTGGCTTTTTGTATTCTATATCAGTGATCTTTACGATATAAAAGGATTTGGTTCTTTTAAAATAATTTTAAAAAGAACAGCTAACGCTCTTCTAATAATCACAATACTATCAACCATTATCTTTTATTTTATTCCCCAAACAGGCATTGCTCCAAAAACTATCTTATTCTTAGATATTGTTTTGGTAGCATTCTTCCTCATCCTTTGGAGAAGATTGTTTTGGTCTTTTAGCAGGAAGGTGTCAAAAATAAAAGTTTTATTTTTTGGATCATCAAAAGAGGTAGAAGAACTAGCAAATCATTTAAAAAACAATCCTCAAATTGGCTACGAACCAACAACCGTCCTTCCTTCTGTGAACAACAATCTTCAAAAAATAATTAAGGAGCACAACATCCAGTTGATAGTTGCCTCCGAAAGTATCACTCGCTCTGAAGATGGAATGAAAAAATTTTACGAAGTTCTTCCTCTTGGTGTTGACGTTGTAAATTTTCAAAACTTTTATGAAATAATTCGAGGAAAAGTTCCGCTATCAATGATCAATGAAAATTGGTTTTTGGAAAATCTTTCCACTCTAGATAAAAAAATGTTTGAAACACTTAAAAGGTTTTTTGATATTCTGGGAGCAATCATTCTTGGTATTCCTACTTTATTATTCACGCCCATAATAGCCATAGCCATAAAAAGCAACAGCAAGGGTCCTGTTTTTTATAAACACCAACGAGTTGGTAAAAACGGAAAGATTTTTGAAATTATAAAATTTAGATCAATGATTCAGAATGCCGAAAAAAATGGAGCAACTTGGGCCACAGAAAAAGACAAAAGAATTACAAAAATAGGAAAAATGTTAAGAAGAACTAGACTAGATGAACTTCCACAACTCTTAAACATTCTTATGGGAGATTTATCTTTCATTGGTCCACGCCCAGAAAGACCAGAGTTTGTTCAACAACTTACAGAAAAAATCCCCCACTATTCAATGCGCCTTTTGGTAAAACCTGGAGCTTCCGGTTGGGCGCAAATAAATTACCGATACGGCTCATCTGTAGAAGACGCCATAAAAAAATTGCAGTATGACTTATACTACATAAAAAATAGATCTATTGTTTTAGACTTATCTACGTTTTTGAAAACAATAATGGTTATGCTTGATCACTCTGGGAGATAACACTAACCGGGCAAGCTTCCTCTGCATCCTTATTACATTCTGAGTCATTTACCTCTAATTCCCAATCGCCACTAGTATTTTGAGTGGACCCCTTAAGGACAGCTTTATTCCCGTCTTCGTTCATTTCCCAATATTTTGGACAGAGAACGACACAGGTTCCACAACCAATACAACCATCTAGTTTTTGAATAATTTTTACCATTAGTAGATATTCTAACAAACTTGAAAAAAAAGGCAAATAAGCCTAAAATAACAGCATTATGCAAAGTGAAATTGCTAAAAATTTTTCTATAATTATTCCTGTATATAATGAAGCCGAAACGATAAAAAACACAGTTTCTGGTATTATTGATACTCTTGAACCACAATTTTCTAGAAATTACGAAATAATACTTGTTAATGATTGTTCTACCGACAAATGTGAAGAAATCCTAGAACAGATTCACAATTCCCCTGATCCAACAATTGTACTACATCACCCTATCAATAAAGGATACGGCGCCAGCTTGAAGACTGGTATTCGGCATAGCAAATACAATTGGATAATTATTATGGACGGGGATGGCACTTATCCAGTTCATTCTATTCCTGACCTCATAAAACAATCTAACAACTACGACCTAATTACCGGCCACCGACAAATAAACGGAAAAGGAATTCCTTTTGAAAGAAGATGGGCAAAAAACTTTCTAAATAGGTTTACTAGTTACCTGGTAAGCTCAAAGATACCAGATTTAAACTGTGGACTGCGAATGTTTAAAAAAGATATAGTTATAAAATATTGGGATCTTTTTCCAGAAAAATTTTCTTTTACCTCTACTCTGACAATGGTATGCCTAAGTCACAGCTATCCAACTAAATTTATTCCCATTGAATATTACAAAAGAAAAGGAAAATCTTCTATCCGAGCTGTAGACTTTATAAATTTCTTGAAGCTAGTAACAAAACTTTCTCTTTTCTTCAGGCCAATTAAAGTTTTCTTGCCCTTAAGTTTGCTTTTACTTGCTGTACCTCTAGTTTTAACTGTTCTGTTTTTTCTTGGAATTATTTCCACCTTCTATGACACAACAATTTTAATTCTTTTTGCTACGGCGCTTCAAACTCTTTTCTTTGGCCTTCTTGCTGAAATCGTTATCTATAATAAATAATGAAAATCTCTGTTATAATTGCTACGTATAATGATCCTCTCTTAAACCAATGCCTTGATTCTATTTTTAATTCAAAAAATGTTCTACCAGAAATAATCGTGATTGATGATGGTTCCACTAAAGTAAGTGTAGAAGAAATTGTTGCCAAATACCCAAATACTAAATTATTTACTTTTGAAAAAAACAAAGGTCCAGCTGTAGCTAGAAACTTTGGGGTTAAAAAAGCCACAGGTAATATTGTTTTCTTTCTTGACTCCGATGCCCAAGTTTATCCAGACACTTTTGAAAAAATATACGAACGATTTCAAAAAGATCCTAAGCTTCAAGGTCTTACAATTTCTTGGAGTGACGAGTCCATAAAAAATAATTTCTTTAACAAATTTAAAGCTGTTGAAGGAAACTATTTATTCACCAATTTGATTACCAAAAGTTTCGGAAGTAACGGTTCGGCAATTTACAAAGATCTATTTTTAAAAGAGGGTGGATTTGATGAAAATTTCAAAACAGCCAACGCTGAAGATTTTTATTTTGGCTTAAAATTATTTAATAAAGGGTACAAGATAGACCTAGATAAGAAAATCTTAATGAAAAATTCTTATCTTGATAGCTTCTTTTTTGAAGGTATGAAAAAATATTGCCAAAGAGCTTTTCTTAGGGCTATGGTTTTGTATCAAATCAAAAACAAAACAGAAACATCTTACAACAGCAAGATGTTTAAAATACTTTACCTTCTTTCAGGAGTAGTTTTATTATTTGTTGTTCTGGGTTTATTTTTTCGACCACTATTATATTTAGCTTTGCTATTTTACTTTGTTTTTTTCTTCCTAAACCGATCTTTATATAACAAATTTTATAAAAAACATGGAGCCATTTTCAGTTTTAGAACAACCTTGTTACACTATTTTTATATTCTTGTTGTTTCTATTGCTGGAACCACAGGACTAATATTTGCCCACTTAACCAAGAAAAAAAAATCTTTATGAAATTACCAAAATATATCAGATGGTTAAAATTTTATTTTAGCCAAACACCTTTCTACACAATTTTTTATATAACATCTAAGTGCAATGCTCGTTGTTCTCATTGTTTTAATTGGAAATTGGTTGACGAGGCACCAAACAGAAAAGAGCTCTCTTTAGAAGAAATAGAAAAAATTGCCAAAAATTGGGGCAGTATGCTTTTTCTAAATTTGTCTGGAGGTGAACCATACTTAAGAGACGATTTAATAGACATTATTGAATTATTTAAAAAATATACAGGTGTAGATATGGTTGGTATTCCATCTAATGGCTTCTCGACCGAAAAAATTGTAAATACAGCGGAAAAAATATTACAAAAATATCCTAAAATACATTTTAGATTTTCTTTTTCTATTGACGGTATCGGTGAAATGCACGATAAGATACGAGGTGTTCCTGGAGGTTTTGATAAAGTAATCGAAACAGTAAAACAAGTCAAAAAACTAAAGAATAAATACAAAAACTTTTCTCTAATTACCAACACTTGTTTTATGAAAACAAATCAGGATAAGGTAATGGAAGTTTTAGATTTTATAAAGAAAAACTTAGATGTAGATTCAATGAGTATGACCTTTATTAGAGGAGATGCCCGTTCTAAAGATAACAAAGAAAATCTTTATATTGAAAAATACAAAAAAGCAACAGAATATCTTTCAAAATTAAACAGAAACAAATTTAAAAATCATCCTTTATCTGGTTTTATTTGGGGAGCAACTATTACTGCTCGCGAAAAAGTTTTTGAAAACCTTACAACAAGAAAACGAAATTTCAACTGTTATGCTATTAAAAAAATGATAGTATTGGAAGACGATGGCAAAATAAAAATTTGTGAGATTTTACCAACATCCCTAGGAAATTTACGAGATTTTGATTATGACATAAATAAAATAGTTAAATCTGATTTTGCTAAAAAAGAATATGAAAAAATAAAAAACAAACAGTGTAATTGCACCTGGGAGTGTGCTATTCGTACCGGTATAATTTTCAATCCCAAAGAATATTTATCAATTTTAAAACACTCTTTATGGAAATAGAACAAGTAATTAAAAATAGAAGAAGCGTTCGAGTTTTTTCTGATCAAAAAATAAACCAAGAAACTCTAGAGAAAATTCTAGAGGCTGGTAATTGGGCACCCAGCCATTGCAACACACAAAGCTGGAAGTTTATCATAGTAGATGACCAAGAAATAAAAAATAAGATTTTTGAAAACGGAAGCGCCCCAGTTATAAAAAGTGCTCCTTATGGAATTTTAGTTCTATACAATAAATCAGATTCAGATAATCTAGAGTATCTTGATTGGATTCAAAGTAGTTCCGCTGCTATTCAAAATATGCTTCTAACTATACATGATCTAGGATTGGGAGCTTGCTGGGTGTGCCACCTGCCTAGCAAAAAAACTCTTAAAAAAATCTTTAATATCAAAGAGTCATATTCCCCTGTTGCCTATGTAGCTTTCGGATATCCCAAACAAACCTCAATTTCTATACCCAGAAAAAATAAAATTGAAAACATTTATTCTTTTAATAAATTCTCTTGGCCACAACAAAAAACGTCTCTAAATATACATTTTAAAAGAGTCGCCAGAAAAATATACTACAAACTTCCCTTGTTTGTTAAAAAAATAATTTCCCCACTTGTAGACAAATTTGTTAAAAAGTTCAAAAACTAAAATGAAAATACTTTTAATAAATCCACCGTCGCAAAACGAAATTTTAAGCTGTAATCCAGAGATAATCAAAACAGAGAGAGGGTTTGACCCCCCACTAGGTCTTTTGTATTTAGCTGGATATTTAAAAAAACATTCCAATCATGAGCTAAAAATAATTGACGCTCAAGTAGAAAAACTTAATTACCAAAAACTACAAGAAAAAATAAAAAAATACTCTCCAGATGTTGTGGGTATTACTACAATGACCTTTACCCTGTTAGACGTTTTAAAAACAGCTGAAATATCTAAAAGGGTCTCTCCACAAGTAAAAATTGTTCTTGGTGGTCCACATGTACATATTTACCCAGAAGAAACTATTAATTTAAAAGATGTTGATTTTGTGGTGTCTGGAGAAGGAGAAGAAACCTTTCATAAACTTTTAGAGAATATTAATAATTCGGACGAGCTTAAAAAAATCTCTGGACTTGTTTTTAAACACAACGGAGAAATTATAAATACGGGTATAAAAAAATATTGTGAAGATTTAGACTCCTTGCCATTCCCTCCACGAGAAATGCTACCTTACAAAAAATACTTTTCTCTTTTGGCAAAAAAGAGCCCGATTACAACAATGTTTACCAGTAGAGGTTGCCCTTTCCAGTGTGCTTTTTGCGACAGACCTAACATGGGGAAAATTTTTAGAAAAAGATCTGCTGAAAATGTAGTTGACGAAATGGAAGAATGTTTGAATCTAGGAATTAAAGAGATATTTGTTTATGACGACACTTTTACTGTAGACAATCAACGAGTAATTGATATCTGTGAAGAAATTTTAAGACGCAAACTTAAATTTAGCTGGGATATACGAGCAAGAGTGGACACAGTAAATGAAGAAGTATTAAAACTACTTAAAAAAGCCGGATGTGAACGAATTCACTATGGCGTAGAAGGAGGAACTCCAAAAATTTTAAAAGTCCTAAATAAAAACATAAACCTTGAGCAGGTTTTAAAAATATTTAAACTTACTAAAAAAATGGGTATAGACACTTTGGCTTATTTCATGATTGGCTCCCCCACCGAGACCAAAGAAGATATTTTAGAAACTATAAAATTTGCTAAAAAATTGAACCCAGACTTTGTTCAAATAACACTCCTAACACCTTTCCCAGCAACTAGAGTTTACAACTGGGCGCTAGAACAAAAAGTTTTCGAAAATGATTACTGGCTTGAGTTTGCCAAGAATCCTCAACGGAGCTTTAAAACAAAATACTGGACAAAAGAACTTAGCAACGAAGAACTTCAAAGTCTTTTAAACTATGCCTATAAACAATTTTATGTGCGACCCAGTTATATTTTGAAACGGCTTATAAAAATAAGATCTTTTCCTGAACTAATTCGTAAAGTAAGGGCGGGGCTAAAAGTGATCAAACTAAAAAAACGTGCAATATAATTTTTTCCAGAGATTGAGTAATGAACTAAAATACATCTTTAGTCCTTCTTGGACATTCAAAGATGTAGGTGAACACTGGGACAACACAACGGACTATGATGACATAAACGAAAAAACGTATACTTATTTTCGCCGGTTTATTGATGCTTACGAACTTTTCGATTTACCCGAAAACAAATATACATTAGATATCTGCTCCAGAACCGGAAACGGAAGTTTATATTTTTGGAAAAATGAAAAAATTTCCAAAGTGGTATGCGCTGATGTTACCAAAAAAATGCAAGAAATCTGTGCATCAAATCTCAAAAAACACCCCCTAGAATTTACCACCAAACAGTTTGTAGAATATCCCTTACCATTTGGGGACAATCAGTTCGAAACCATTTTAAGTTTTGAATCCATAGAACATTTGCCCAACCCCAAAAAATTTGTAAAAGAATTACACAGAATACTTCAGCCAAATGGACACCTAGTTTTAACAATGCCAAACATATTGTGGGAACCGATCCACTGGATAGCAGCAATTTTTAATATTCACCACAGCGAAGGACCTCATCGGTTTATCAGGCATAGAAAAGTAAAAAAATGGCTCAAAGAAAACAACTTTAAAATACTAAAACAAAAAACTTTTATTTTAATCCCATGTGGACCTAAATTTTTAATAAAGTTTGGAGAATGGCTTGAAAAAGTTTTACCAAACTTTATTGTCACACTTTTGGGACTACGAAGAATCTATATCTGCAAAAAATAAGTTACTCCAAACTCTTTGAATATTTCTTCAAGTTTATTCTCTTTTTTTAGTTTTTCTATGGTCTCCGGCGCAAAATAGATAAAACTCTTGTCTGTATAATAATTTAAAATTTTTGGTGCACCCTGGTTAAAACTTACGGCAATAATATCATCATCCCCAAAATCTTGCTTGTTTATAACATCTATAATCTCAAAAGCTTCTGGAAAGAAGCTGGAATCATAATCCTGATGAAAAAGCCATTTATTAGAAGAGAATAATTGTAGGGACATAAGCAAAATTAACCCTGTCCCAAACAAAATTTTCTGTTTCCCAAAAATCTCAATTAGTTTCCAAGCACCAAGAGTAATCAGCAAAATCAGCACAAACCTAATCTCCAGAAAGTGATCCCAGTTATTTGTTTTCATTAGGACAAGCCCAAGATACCAAAAGATCAGCCAAAAAACTAAAAAATTAAACAGTTTTTTCTTTTCTTTAAACAAAACAGTTCCACCCAAGATTGCAAAAAACAAAAATATCGAACCACCAAAGTTTATAACAGAAAATAACTGTTTTGGATAAAAAATAACAGAATTTAAGTACATTTTTATTTTTTGTGCAAAAGGAACCTTGTATCCATATTGAAGCATGAATTGAGCAATTTCATGATTACCTGTGCTATCTACTTCATTCAAATAAGTCTCCTTTTCAAAGTGATATATGTATGAGTCGGGGAATAAATGACCATAATCTGCAGACGGCTTATCTGTTAAATAAGAATTATTGAACAATCCAATAAAGCCAAAAATAATTAAAATTGGCAAAGCAAAGCAAAGAATATTTTTGTAAGATCTAGTTTTCAAAAATTGAAAAAGGACTATCGGAATAACAGATAGCACGAAGGCATTACGAGAAATCGTTGCCAAACCTAAAAATATGCCGGCACCCAAAAAATTATATGTTGCTGGTTGTTTATTCCAAAAATAAAACAAAAGTCCCAACAAGAAAAAAACAGAGGCAAACTCGTAAAAACCAGCCCACAAACTACCCTTCCAAACAAAAGGCATAAAAAGATCTAGGAAGAAAGCAGACAAAGCCAACCAATAATTATTAAATAACCTTAAAACGAGAAGAAAAATTAAAACACCAGACAAAGCAAACATAAAAACAGAAACATAAAAAGGTAGATTTGGGCTAAAACCAAAGACCCTAAAAACATATGAAATTAGATAAGAAGTAAGCTTGTTTCCTGTTGTTGAATTGAGTCCTTTTTCTGCTACCTGCGAAGAAGCAAGAACAACATTCTCACTATTTTCTGATTTGTATCCACTATTAAGAGCGAGGTTTCTTGCCAAAACAAGATTTCCGTGTGATCCCGTTGGTGCATACCCCTTGTAGATAAGAGGAGCTACCCTTACTAAAGAAAGTAAAAACAAAACAAGGAGCGTAAGAATAATAATTTTTTTACTCATTTTTTAAGTTTTTATTTTTTCTAAAACCCTGAATACTTCTTTCTGGCTTGGCAATAATGGGTAGATTTCTTCTAATTTTTCTACCTCGCTACGAGAACGATTGAGGGATGGATCCACTACATCCCTTAATGTTTCTATGTTCCCCTTACCAACAAATTCTATTAATTTATTTAAAACCCGATCTTTACTACCCAAATCTAACAAATCATTGTAATTAATAACCAGACTTTGAAATCGGTAACTAAAATAAATTAATTCTCTATTGATTTTTTCCCATCTTGAAAGATATTCAGAAAATGGAGCTGAAAAATTTTTTAGTTTAACGTTAGAATGAGCAACTGTTGTGGGGTCCTTAAAAGCAATAATAAGTTTAAATTCTGGAATATATTCTTGCCACAAAGGAAAAGTTGCTAAATGACTTTTCATAGCCCAACTGTCTTCAGGTTGACTGTGCATTTTTTTCAAAAACTTATTTATTTTTAGCCTAACGATAGCTCTCTGAAATTTTTTTATGGGCCCCCTGGCACTTATATCATATTTTCCCCAAATATCTTCCTTTTTAGCTCTGGCCTGCTTTAAAATAGAGTAATTAATACCAAGAACCTTTGCGTGTTCAAAATAGCCACGTGGGTTTGACGTGTCTGACGGAACAAAATCATCAGAATTACCAATAAATACTCCCATATTATCTAGAAGGCTCATTAGCAAACTAGTTCCACTCCTAGACACTCCGACGACCAAAAAAATATCTTTTTTGGGTAATCCTAAAATGCCTTGTTTCTTCAAATAGTTTTTATAAAAAGTTTTCATTTCGTCAAAAAAGACTTAATTTTTAAAAACAACAATATAATATTTTTTTCAGGAAAAAAGAACCAATGTTTTCTCCAACGATAATCCACCGTCTTCCCATATAGTCGACTTAAGTTGAAATAAAAACTGTTTGAACTTTCTTTTTCAAGTTCTAGAAATTTTATGGAATAAATTACATTTTTTATGATTTTTTTTGCTTTCTTGCTTACCCATGGCATATTTATAGTCTTGAAATCATATTTTGCCCAATTTTCAAGATTCTTCGGAGGATTAAAACCTAACTCTATACTTTTACCATACAACTCTGTGCCCGGATATGGCGTAAAGACACGCCAAGCAGGAATTCGAACTCCATTGTCTAATTCTTTCATCTGCCGTATTAAATCAGTTGTGGCATATAAATCTTCGATTTGCTCTCTTGGAATGCCTGCCATAAAAAAATATTTGGATCCGATGTCGGCTTTTTTTAGTTTCTTTATTGTATCAAAAACCTGTTCAGTGGTGATATCTTTTGACATCATTTTTTGTATTTTTGAAGAACCCGACTCAACACCAAAAGACAAAGCATTGAAACCTGCTTTTTTACAAAGATTAAGAAGTTCACCATCCATTCTTTGAGACACATAATTTACACGGCAAGTCGTCATTATTTCGATATTTATATTTTCTTTAATTAAAAGTTCGCAAATTTCTTTGGCCCTTTTCATATCTACAAAAAATTCGTCATCTTCAATATCTAAAGCGGAAATTTGATAATTATCTATGAGCTTTTTTATTTGCTCTACGACTTTCTGCGCCGAGTTTCCTCTCCATTTTCTTTTATTAAACTCTTGATTATAGCAAAAAGCGCATCTGTGAGGACACCCTCGGCTTGTGTAAAAATCTATAGACCTCGCTTTTTTGCCACTTGCATAAGAATATTCTTGAATATATTTTTCTATATCTACCAAATGATAAGGAATGTCGGGCAAAGTATCCAGATCAATAAAGGCCATCGCAGGATTAACAACTATTTCATTTCCCTCTTTATAGCCAAGTCCTGGAATATCTTTATAAGATTGGTTAGATTTTAAACTTTTTACCAAATTCAACAAAATGTTTTCTCCTTCACCAACCACCGCAAAGTCTATGTTGCTGTTTTCCAAAGTTTGTTCTGGCAATAAACTTGGATGAACACCGCCCCAAACAGTCAAGATATTGCTGTTCTTTTTTACTAGTTTTGTCGCCTCTAGGGCATTCAAAATCTGAATACCTGTCATCACAGAAAAACCAACCAATAACGGTTTTTTATTTAAAGAATTGAGAAGTGTATTGCGCCAATCATTATCAACTCTTTGATCAATGATTTTTACGTTAAAGCCTGCCTCCACCAAAGGACCTGCTATACTTAAAACACCCATTGGCAAAAGCCTTGGTTTGACTGTTTCTAGTTTGGGATAAAATAAAACTATATCTATCATTTTATCTATAGTAATTTAAAAGTTTGTCAATTTGAAGTTTTAAAGAAAATCTATCTTTTGCTCTTTGAAATCCAGCTTCTCCCATTAAGTCTGCTTTTTCTTTGTCGCCCAGCAGTTCTAAGACGTATTTCGATAATAATTCTAACTTATACGGATTTACAACGTAACCAGTAACATTATTCTGAACTATTTCTGACGTACCCCCAAAGCAAGTTGCTACTACGGGTTTTTTACACGCCATAGCTTCAAGCGCTTGCATTCCAAATGATTCAAAAAAGATAGAAGGTACAACCACCAGACAACTAGACCAATAAGCAAACTTCAACTCTTTTCCACTTAGCCAATCTGTAAAAATAACATGTTTATGTACGCCCAATTTGCGTGATAACGCTATCAGCTTGTCAGTATATCTATCTTTTTTGCCACAAATTAATAGAATAGCTTTTGGTTCTTTTTCAACAATATTTTTCATTGATAAAATTATTTTTTCTCCACCCTTAGCATCACTCAACCTTCCACCAAACAAAATTACTTTTTTATCAATGATTTTATATTTATTTTTAAAGTTGTTAATAAAATCTTCTTTAATCTTCCATTCATCTACATCAACACCGTTATAAATAATTTCCACATTATTAATCCCATTTTGATCTAAGACTTTTTTTAAAACACTGCTTACTGCAAAAATATTGTCAGTATATTTGAGATATTTGCGGATAATTAAATTACGAAACGGATTATATCTTTTCTTGTATTTCTTTAATAGCTGAAATTGTGAAACTTTATAATTCTCTTTTACCCCTGTTTCTTTTTCATTGTTTGAATATTCTGTATATTTTCCATAATGAAACAACATGGCATCATGAGCAGTCAAGAAAACCTTAGCTCCTAATTTTTTTGCCAATTTCAAACAATAATAAGATAATTGAAAATGTATGTTATGAGCATGAACAATGTCGGGATTAAGTTTTTTCATAATTTTCTTTACATGAAAAACTGTTCCCGGATTAAACAAACTTAAGTAGGATCTCCATCTTTCGTGATAACTGGAATAAATTTTAAAAATTTTTAAACCATTATAATTTTCTTCGCCTTCCTTTTCTTTTTGGTCTACTGTCGTAATCACAAAAACATGATGCCCCCTATTCAAAAGTTCTCTTGAAATACTATATGCGACAGTACCCGCGCCACCATAATTATTCGGTGGAAAGTGGTCTTGTAATATTATTATCCTCATTTTTTTAGTACAAAACACCACCCTAAAATATGGTCATCGTTGTTTTTAAAACGCATCATTAATCTCGATAAACGACTGACAATTCTCCCCACAATAGGTCGGTTATATAAATCAAATTTCTTTATTAGTTTCCGAATTATTATATGGTGAACTGATGAGTACCAGTTACCAAATGATTGTTGTTTGATTATTCTAAAACCTACATTTTCTGCCAACATTTTTATTCCATATTCTGTAAATTTCCAGTAGTGGTGTGGGGCTTCATGAACTTCTACGCCTTGAGGAACTGTTAGGAGCACCTTGCCACCATCTTTTAAAACACGGTATATTTCTTTTAAAGCAAGTTGCGGGTCTTTTACATGCTCTAAAACTTCGGTGCAGACTATGTTGTCAAATTTTTTGTCTTCAAAAGGTATATCGTGTATGTCTCCATACACAACTCCTTCCTTTTTTATAATATCCATTTTGATTACATTTCCGTCAAATTCATATCTATCATAACTTCCACAACCAGCATTCAAAATATCTCCTTCAATGTAGCCCTTTAGGTCATTAACGATTCTTTCTAGTAATATTCTATGTGGTTGATAAATATACACCATAATATACTATAATATATATTAATGAAAATAAAGAAGAGGATCTTAAGCTTACTAATGAAAACTCAGAAATTCAGTAAGACTGACAATGTTTATTTGGGAACTCAAGGGTTTTTTATTAGTGTCAATTACACAATTGTTTTTGTCCTGGGGTTATTAACCGCAATGGCTTTTGCTCGTTTTGTGCCAAAAGAAATTTACGCTCATTATCAATACCTACTTTCCATTATGTCTCTTCTGGGAATTTTTTCTTTGCGAGGAATTTCAGCGTCCCTAACTAGATCTACTGCACGTGGTTTTGAAGGTAGTTTTAATTTAGCAATCAAGAAAAAATTTGTTTGGTCACTGATTGGTTCCGCCGTAGCCCTAGTTTTGTCTGGATATTATATTTTAAAGGGTAACGATGTCCTTGCTATTGGATCTGCCTTTATTGCCTTACTCATTCCCTTTATGGAAACAGCTGATACATATACGGCTTATTTTGAAGGCAAAAAAAACTTTAAACACCTAGCAAAGTTAAATATTTTTTATCAATTTGCCTACACAACAGTTGTTTTGATAATAATCTACTTCTACCCCCAACTACTTCCTCTTTTTCTTGGTTATGCTGTAATTGCAATTCTTGTTAAGTGGTTCTTCAATTACTCTATCATTAAAAAAGTAAAAGGAAAGAAAGTAGACGCAACCATGGTTAAATACGGCAAACACTTATCTCTTATGGGGGTAATCACCACAATTGCCAAGCACCTGAATAAAATTTTGATTTTCCATTATGTAGGAGCGATTCAATTAGCCATCTATGCTTTTGCCGACATTCCTCAAAAACAAGCCACTGCTTTTTTAGCTAACTTGAGAAGCATTGCTTACCCTAAACTAGCAGAAAAAAATAAAGACATTCAAATTAAAGTCTGGATAAGAAAACTTCTCTTAGTAACAGTCTTTGTGTCTGTAGGTGTGGCTTTATATATACTAATATCTCCTTATCTTTATAGAATATTTTTTCCAACCTACATGGAAGCAGTGAAGTACTCTAGAATGCTTTTCCTTCTAGTTTTGTTTTTTCCTCTGAGTTTTTTGCCTTTGATATTTCAAGCTAAAAAAATGCAAAAAGAGCTCTATCAGTGGAATACTCTTACGGCCATTGCCGAAATAATACTCTTATTTTCACTGATTCCACTTTACGGAGTGTGGGGTCTTATTTATGCACAATTAATCTCAAAGACAATATCATCTATTTTCAGTATTTATCTCTTCAAAAAATCATTTGCTAAGTAAGGCTTTTATAAACACTTAAATATCCGTCTACGGTTTTATCCCAACCATGATTCTTTGCCCATTTTAGAGCGTTTTTGTGCATCTCTTTCTGTAAACTTTGACCACCAAAAAACTTTATTATTGCTTCTGCGGTTGCCACCACATTATTTTGAGGAACCAAAAAACCATTATAACCATCTTTTATTGCATCTTCCGCGCCACAACCATAAGTACCAATTACAGGTTTTCCGCACGCATTAGCTTCTAAATAAACCAAACCGAATCCCTCAAAAGCATGCCCGTCATTTATTGAGGTTAGTATAAACAAATCGCTAATGGTGTACAAATCACGCAACTCTTCATCCGATAAGTTATTTAAAAATTCAATATTTTCTACTAAATCATATTTTTTTACAAGCTTTTTCAATTCAGAAAAATATTCCAAATTTGACTGATTTCCCACTACACAATACTTTATATGTGGATATATCTTCTTAACCTCTGCAATTGCAGGAATTGAAACGTGATAACCCTTTCTAGAAACCAAAGCTCCTACACTTAAAATTATTTTTTCCTTCTTTTTTTGCAAACTGTTTATACAGTTAAATTTATTTAAATCAACACCCAAATTCACAACCTCCAAATTTCCCAAATTGACCTTTTTCTTTATTTCGTCCCTGACGAATCTACTAATACACAAAACCCTATCCGCTCTTTTATACGCCCAAACAAGTAACCATTGATACCTCTTTTGATACAAGGGCAAAACCGACCAAGTACCAACACCATTAATTACCAATTTCTTGTTTATACCAACATTGGACAATGCGCCGATAATTCCGTAAGGAAACCCGTCAAAACAATGTACAATGTCACAATTTTTTATTTTTTTTCTTACCAAAAGAGCATTTTTAAAAATAGAAAATATCACTCCTCTTCCCAGTTTTTTACCGATCTTAACAATTTCAACATCAAAACCCCTTTCGGAAACCCTGTTGACTATTTCCATTGAAAATCTACCCCAACCGGCCTTTTTGTCTAAATTTGGAACTAAAAAACAAATCTTCATAATTATTTTATAAATTTTTTATGCCAAAGCTGGAAAGAAATTAACATCCAAATAATTGTTGCATTATATTCTTTTTTGGAAATATGATCGTCTAGTATTTTTTTAATTGAATCAAAATTAAAATATTTAACAGTTTCTGAATTATAGTTCTCGGATAAAATCTCATAAGCAAAATCTTTTAATCCAAACCTTAGCCATTTTGCTGATGGAGAAAACCATCCTCTTTTCGGCTGATTCAAAACATACTTAGGTAAATAATCTTCCATCGCCTCTTTAAAGATATCCTTACCGCCATGTCTGTTTTTTATTTTTAAGGAGGTTGGGATTTTAAAAGCCAATTCTACGAGACGATGATCTAGAATAGGAACTCTACCCTCTAAACCATGCCCCATAGTCATTCTATCAGTTCTCATTAATGACTCCTCCAAAAGCCAATTTTTTACATCATAATACATCATTTGCTTGGCCGAGTCTTTGGTTAATAAACAATTTTGATAATTTTTTTCAAAAAAAGAATCAACCAAATTCTCCTGGAAAAAGTCTTTTTTAAGAACCCTCTCTAAAACATCGTTTTTCTGGATCATAAAGGCCAAATACCGCTTGTGTCCCAACGGTAATTTTAGCTTCTCTATCGCAGTTTTGTTTTTAGAAAAATTTTTGATTAAAAATAATAATGGTTTTTGAGCCAAAGAAGGAAAACCCTGAAAGGTATCAATTAGGGTACTTAAATAGTACCTGCGATAACCACCGAAAAGTTCGTCTCCACCATCACCACCCAAAACAACCGCGACATCTTTCTTGGCTTCCTTGGCAAGAAAAAGGTTTACCACTCTAATTGGATCAGCAAGTGGTTCATCATTGAAAAAAACTGCATCGTCTATGTTCTCTAAAAAATTTTTTTCAGAAAACAAGAACTCGTGATGATCTGTTTTATAATATTTACCTGTTCTTCTGGCAATTTTAAAATCAGCATTAAATTTTTCTGACTCAACCGATATATCAAACCCAATAGAATATGTTTTGACTTCTCCACCCAAAACTTCATCCGCAATCCCCAAAACTGAAGTAGAATCTATTCCGCCACTTAAAAACACCCCGACTGGCCTATCTGAAATGAGCTGTCGTTTTACAGAATCTTTCATCAAAAAATTAATTTTCTGAACAATTTCTTGCCTTGAACAGTCTAAGTTCTCAAAATCTTCAATATCCCAGTATTTTCTAATTTCCAAATTCCCATTAGAAAATTTCGCAAAATGACCAGCGGGTAACTTAAAAATATTATTAAACATCGTAAGAGGGGCCGGAACGTAACGCAAACGAAAAAAATGATTAAAAGACTCCAAGTTCACTTCTCTTTTAACATTATGTTCAAATATTGCTTTTATTTCAGACGAAAAAATAAATTTTCCTGCTTTATGATAATAATAAAGTGGTTTTATGCCAAGCCGATCACGCGCCAAAAATAATTCGCCACTTTGGGTGTCCAAAATTGCAAAAGCAAAAATTCCATTTAATTTTTCTAAACATTTTTCTCCAAATTCTTCAAACAAACTAAGAACAACTTCTGTGTCTGTTTTTGAATAAAATACATACCCCGTACTTTCAAGTTCTTTTTTTAATTCCCTAAAATTATAAATCTCTCCATTGAAAACTATGCACTTTGTTTCGTCTTTGTTCCACAACGGCTGACGCCCTTGCTTGGAAAGATCAATAATAGAGAGTCTATTGTGCCCAAGAGAAATGTTATTTCCAACATAAAAACCGCTATCATCTGGGCCTCGATGCTTAGTGATAGCGTTCATTTTTAAAATCAATTTTTGGTCGGCAAAATCAAAGCCATTTATTGCGCACATTTAATTTAATCTTATTATATAAACATAAAACAAAAAAGGGAGGCCCTTGGTCTCCCTTTAATAATTTTCACTTTCAAGATCTACATATCCCAAAATAGGATTAATCCTACCAACAAACTCAATTTGGTTATTGGTCTTTTTAAGATGTATAGAGTCCAGGGGATTTAAAAAGCCACCAATCTCAGATAAATTCTTTCCTAGTAACTTTTCACACCCAACTTCAATAGAAGGAGAGTGCCCACAATAGACAACTAGGTTTTGTTCAAACTCAAACAACTTAATAATACCAGTTGCCATTCGCAAAGCCACAACCTTATGTAAATGCTCTGCATCATATTCCCCACCCAATCTTTCAAGAAAATAATATGTGTGGTTCAAAAAATAATTTCTAAAACGACCCACTTTCATATGCAAGTCCTCAACCTGCCTCTGAACAAAACTAGAAATTCGAGGAGAATTTAAATCGTTAAAACGCATAGCGCCACCCGAGATATTAAACATCAAATTAAGTGTATCGGTTGTTCTCTGTTTATCTGTGTCTACAAATGTAATATCTTTCAAATAATTTGCTCTAGCCAACACGCAACCATATTTTTGGGCAAACAATCGACCCTCTTTAGACAAACCGCTAGAATCTGAACCATATTTTGGAGCATGTCTCATTAAAACAACACTTGCTTCTTTTTTAAAGAAATGTCGCCAAAGACCGACAAGCCTCCTCTCATTCATTAATTCCACGGTTTCCCCCCAAACTTAACATTGATTCGTTTTTGATAACAGCTTGTAGCACTTTCTCAAAACAGACAAGATAGTCTAAGAAAGCTTCATTACCAATCTCATGCCATGATCGTATGTGTTCAACAATAAAATCAGGATCAAAACTAGCTTCAAAAAATCTTTCTAGATAACTATAATCTATTTCTTCCAAGTAATTTCGAAGTTTTGTCATTTCTTCAATAGTGCTAATCAAGGATTCTCCTAAAATAATAGCAACTGTTCTGGGAAGAATTTTGAAAAACTTTGTCACTCCTATGGCACAATTTAAGTCTATAATGTTCACTGGCTTAGGAATTTCAAACAATAAATAATTCCTTAGTTTCTGAACACCCGCAGCCAGCTCAAATTCGTCCTGATGCCTTAAAGATACAGGATTTAATTTTCTTACAAAGTCTTCTCCAAATAATACAGCTTGCTTGGTTTGGCCATTTACAATTCTGTCGATAAACCCCTTGTCGTATATCATAAAACGGCCGTCTTCAACCAATTCTTTATCCAAAACAAAAACATCAGCAAAAAAATGACCAGTTTTTAAAAATTCTATATTCTCATATAGCTCTCTCATCTTCATCTGAAAAGCTAATATTTTGAATCGTAGTTGTGGATCGATAAAAGATTTTGAAAAACTTAAAACACCATCAAGATCGCTTAACCCGTTTCGCCATTTGCCAAAATAGGTTCCATAAACCAAAAAATCTATTTCATTTGACAACTCTACTTCTTTGAAAATCCTAATCAATTCTCCTATAACTCTCTGACAATCTTTCCTTGTTACTTTGTATCGCATAAGGACTCCTTTTTTCAACGAAACATCTGATATTAAAGTAAGTTAAATGTTGTCACGTGTCAACTAAATCCACTTAGAAATATCAAGTCTAACCCTTTTTATATTAATCTTCCAAAACAACAAAGTTAGGGTGATCAACACATCCCAAACACTCTTCAAACGAAAAGTCTTTCCGGGAAGAGGCGTGTACTTAATTTCTTGTGGCATCTCTGTATATTTTAAACCAGATTTCAATAAGTAGATTAACGTTTCTGCCATATAAGCTGGATTATTTGCCGTCGTAGGAACTATTTTTAGAAGTTCAATTGGAAAAACACACATACCATTATAATATTTCATTCTTAAGCCAAACAACAAATTGCAAAGAAAAACAAAAGATCTAGAAACAGCCCTAATGTAAAAAGGTCTCGCTTTGGAATTAGAGGTATAGACAACAATAGCTGGAAATTTTCCCACATTTTTTAAAATATTAACTAGGGAACTTTCTATGGTGTCATTATCACCGGGAACCATCATGGCGTACTTTTTTTGAGCTTTGTTCAGAGCGTCTCTATATTTAAAACCTAGACCAGCATATTTGTTATGAAAAATATGTTTTACGTGAGAATCATTTTTGGCTATTTTGTCTACTACATCTGGAGTGCCATCATGAGTGCCACTAGGAGATATATTGGTCGTAATTAAAATTTCATAATCACCAATTCCAGCTTTTTGTATTGATCGTTTAGTACTTTCATATGCACCATAAATACCTTTGGCCTCGTTATAGGCAGGCATAATTATGGAAATAGAATTATCAAATTTTGTCATCTTAATATCATAACTTAACAAACTAGTAATTCAAGTCAAAAAAATCCGCCCACTAAAAGACGGATTTTTATTTCTTTACTGTTTCTATGGAAATTGTTTTTTAAATTCATATCTAAGCCTTCCCCAAAATCCATTGGTCATTGTTTTTAATGGGGTTCTGTATTTTGGTCTGTAAATCTCAGCACCACATAAATACTGCTGAAGAACTGCATACAAAATAAAATACAATTTTGAAAACCAAACACTTGGTATTTTGATAAGGAAGCTAGTAGTAAATCTAAAAAACAATGGGGAAATAAAATTACGAACCAGCTTGTTTTGACGACTTCCAAGAAAAACACACCACATAGATAAAAAGGCTAAGTTTTGCGACCATCTCTTTTCCTTTTCGCTTAAAACATCAAATGGCGATAGAGTTTGATAGCTTTGGTCTAATTTTTCTGCATCACCATCAAAAAAACCCTCTTCTTTGCAATATTCTCCTAGTTTGGTGCCTGGATAGGGAAACAACATAGGGCATTCTACAAAATGAACCCGCGAGTCTAAACAAAGTTTAACAGATTCTATGTCACGATTGATCGATTTTCGTGGAAGATTATGTTTCTCTATTTCAGTACTTTTGACAGGGACCGAAAAGATAACATTACTAAAAGTTTTTATTCCTAAATCCCAAGCCAAACGATGCGCAAAAACAACATCTTCATCCGACATGGATCTTTCTAGAATATTGTTTCTTACATATTCATTTCCACCCTCAATAGACATAGTACAAGACTGGCAACCGGCATCTTTCAAAATTCTCAAAATATCTGGATCTTTAGCAACCAAATCAGCCCTAGTTAAAACAAAGAAAGGAAGGTTGATGCGCCGTTTCCATTTTTCAGAAAATTCTCTTAATCTCTCCCCCTCTTGTCCGCTAGACGAGAAGAATGCTATGTCATCATAAAACTTCCAAAACTCGGTAGGATAATTGGCAGTAACCCATTCACATTCCTGAATCACCCGCTCTATGCTATAGTTGTGAACCGGTCTTTCTCCTGGGTGAATAGCATTAAAAACTCTGTTGAAACAATAAGTACACTGAAACGGACACCCGCGTCTTGTCATTATAGTTCTTTTCAGAAGACTGTTGCTTTGTTCGAAATTGGTTCTGGAAAGATACAGGTCCCAATCCAAAAATGGTAAATGATCAAGACAAGTTTGGTGATTTTCTGGATCTCGACATGTTCTGGGTCTAATGTTGGTAACGCGATATCGAACATAACCTTCGCTCTGTATATTAGCCGGAAAAACGATCTCGTTAAAATTTCCCCGAGTTACTATATCAGGTATGTTACTTATATTTCCCCCTATTTCTAGACTTTCGAGGAGTTCTACCCAGGCATCGTCACACTCTCCAACCCCAACAGCATCTAAACTACTGCCCAATAAGGTCTCTGGAGCAAATGTGCAATGAGGACCACCCATAACTTGAAAGATCTTTTTCCCCAAAACTTTGCCTAGGTTTTTTACTTCTCTAGCAATAGTCAGATAGTGAACATGCTCTCCTGTCGAAGCACTATATGCCACGATATCTGGCTTGAACGATAATATTTGTTCTTTTAGTCTTCCATCTGTATAAACAAAAAGTTCAACTTCGGCGTGCGGAAATTTCTGTTTGACCAAAGAAGACATCAACATAATTCCCATGCGTTCTGTGCTTAGCACATTGTAAATCACAAAGGCAATTTTCATAAAGTCCTCCCTTGCCCTGCAAAGCCTTGGCGAAGCAGGGTTGGTTTTCAATGTTCTCTAATCGTCAGTTAATAAGAAAATATAACACAAAACTAAAAAAGTCAAATCTATATGATTTGACTTTTTATTCTAAAAGACTGCCAGCAACTTTTAGGAACTCTTCTTTACTTACAGAAGACTTATTCCCCAAAATACCGACGGCTACGGCACTAGCAACAGAACCAATAAAAGAAACTACTTCCATTGGAAAGTTACTTGCCACACACGGAGACGAAAACGCTAAAAAAGTATCGCCAGCGCCAACTGGGTCTAATACGCTGAAAGCAAAAGAAGGAGTTTTTACAAATTTGCCATTTCTTTCATAGGACAAACACCCAGCACCCCCCAAGGTAACAATAATTTTATCTGCTCCGGTTTTTTCACAAATAGATCCAATTACTTTTTTTAAACCCATTTCATCGTCTTGCACAGCAAGCCTAGCTTCCATTTCATCAATACAAACAAAATCAGTTTCTGGATATTTAGTTACATAATTAAATCCAGTATTCCCACTGTTTGTCTGAGCATTAACGGCTAAAAATTTGGATTCTTTAGACAAAACATCTATAACATTCTCAGAAAAAAAACCTTGTCCATAGTCTAGAACAATTACCAAGTCATACTTTGGCAAAGACTTCTTAAGGTGTTGGGCTAGTTTCTTTTCATCACTCACCAAAAGAGCCTTTTTTTCATATATATACTCTTCAAACAACTTAGAGCCACTGGTTTGATCGATAAATCGGCGCTTAACAGTGGTTGGTATATCATCTTGAAAAAGAAAGTATGGAGTAACATTATATTTTAAGGAACTCCTTATAAAACTCTCTTGAGAATCCTTTCTTCCTAAAGAACTAATCAAATCAACATTAGAACAAATGCTGGCTATATGATTAGCTAATACTATTGCACCGCCGGCAAATATCTCCTTGTTCTTATATTGCGCACACAATACAGTTGCTTTTGATGGTTTTCCCAAAGGAGACATGAAACGATACTCGTCTACAACCGTCTCTCCAATAACTAAAACTTTTAAGCCACACAATCTATCTAAAAATTCTGTTATATCAGCCATGTTGTATTTTTCACCAAATTCCCCGAGAAAAACTAAAATATCTTCAGGTATATTGTTCGAGTACCTATTTAAAATATTCACACTATGAATAGGAAAAGACTGCGTAAAGCAAATCTCACCCCCATGTCTTTCTACTGCATTGCGTTCTTTGCTTAGACCGCTAGCAGGATTGTCTAGCTGTCTTTTGGAATCTGTACCTTTGGCATAAATATCTGGTTCAATACCTTGGATAATGTCCCAAGCACCCAACTCTTCACAAAGCACAACAAAGTCAACAAACTCAAAAGATACAATGGTTTCCATACGAACATCTTGATTAAAGATAGGATTAGTTAGCCCTTTCCGGACAAATTTATCAGCCACCACAGAAACAACAAGAATATCTCCTAATTTCTTGGATTCTCTCAGATAATGACGATGACCATGTTGAATTGAGTCAAAAGCTCCATGACTCAAAACAATCTTCTTTCCTCTTTTTTTAAGGTCGTCAATTATGGGTCTTAATTCTTCTAGACTTTTTATCTTTTCTTCTGACATACGGTATCACCACCTTTTTCAAAGTTCTTATCTAAATCTAAATTACCACAACCATTAAAAACAAGGCAATATTGACAAAATAAAAAAGGATTGCCGAAGCAATCCCTTTTTGTTTTTTATATTAACTTCCGACCATCTCAAGAACAGTGGTAATAATCTGCCCAACACTTGGGTGATAATTACCTAAAAGTAACTTGGATGCTGGCGCAGGGAATTCTAGCGTTCCCATCCTTCTAACTGACTTCTTCTTCATTCCCACTTCTTCTACAACTATTGCGCATATTTCAGCGCTAACACCATAAGTTGGAAACCCGGTATCAACAACTAGTAACTTGCCCGTTTTTTCAACCGAAGAAATAATTGTCCTTTTATCAATTGGCCTTACGCTTACAAGATCTATCACTTCAACAGAAATATTTTTTTCACCCAAGGAACCTGCAGCTTCAAGCACTTTTTCTATTTCCGCTGAGACAGAAACAATTGTAATACCCATACCCTCTCGTATAATTCTTGACTCACCGATAGGAACTTTGTATAAACCGTCCGGCACTAGAGATTTACTCTCGTTCAGGTCTCTGTGTTCTAAAATCAATACCGGATCATCGTCAAAAATTGCAGAGACAGTCAAACCCTTTACGTCATAAGAATTAGAAGGCATTACTGTTTTTAATCCAGGAATATGACCAAATATAGAGTGCCAAGCGCCAGTATGCTGGGCTCCTTCGCCAGGCTTTCTGGCAATATAAGCCCTTATGGTTACCGGACAACTTAACCGGCCACCAGTCATACTTTTCCAAGAGGCAGCCGTGTGAACAACTTGACTTAATGCAAGTAAAAGAAAATCCATTCTTTGATGCATAATAACTGGTCTCATCCCAGCAATAGCCGAACCAATTGCTATTCCTGTAATAGCCACCTCGCTCAACGGAGTGTCAATAACTCTATTGGGGCCGAACTTGCTGAAAGCATGAAGCGTGGTTCCATAAATACCAGCAATACCATCCACCCCTTCCCCCAAAAGAAAAACTTCTGGGTCTGCCTCCATAGCTTGAAGATAAGCTTCCTCCACTGCCTCCCGATAACTTAATTCCCTTTCTGAACTGTGAACAGTAAAATTTCGTTCTTTTTTAGCAACAATGTCAACATTTTCCTCAGTAACAGCTCCTAGCCATGCCTGATCAATTTTCTTGCTTATTGCTTTTTTTGTACAAGTAATTTCTTTTAAAGGAATTTTTTCTTCCAAAAGTTTGATAGGACATTTTTCTTTCCAATTAGCAATTTCTTCGGGACTCCGATAACCTAGACTATCATCCTCGCCAAAACCCCAATGCTCTCTCCATCTGTAAGTTTTAGCTTCAATAAAAACTGGAACGCAACCTCTGGCAACAGATACTGCCTCTGTGGCTTTTTGATAAACTGCCTCCACATCATTTCCATCAACAGAAAAAGTTTTAATACCAAAAGAGCCAACTCTATCTATAATCTCTCCTTTTGGTTGACGCTTAGAAATATGCAGATGCGTGGCATACAAATTATTCTCACAGAAAAATATAATCGGCAAGTTGTGGACAACAGAAAAGTTGAGTGTTTCCCAAAAAGCGCCTTCTTCAACTGCGCCATCTCCCATAAAAACAACAGAAACCCTCTCATCTTCTCTCAATTTAGAAGCCAAAGCAGAACCAGCTGCTAGAGGAATGCTACTTCCCACAATTGAGGACGATCCCATCATATTAACAGCAGGATCAACTAAATGCATGGAACCTCCCCACCCACCAGCACAACCGTTTTCTTTTCCAGCAAGTTCAGCAAACATCCGCGCAAGATTTCCACCTTTGGCCAAATAATGAGCATGGCATCTATGATTACTCCAAACATAATCTATCTGCTTCAAGGCCTGACACATACCAACGGCACAAGCCTCTTGCCCAATAGATAAATGAACCAATGGATTAACATATCCTTCCTTAGCAAGTTCAATTACCCTTTCTTCTACTCGACGAATCAAATAAATTTCTTTAAAAAGATCCAGTAGCTTTTGTTGTCTCATTGCATTCTCCTTATTTCAATAGAGTAGTAAGGAACCGAAAGAAATCTTTTGGCTCAACAGAAGAACGGTTGCCAACAATACCAACCGCCAAAGCGCCAACAACATTTCCAACAAAAGCCAATAATTCGGTAGGCCATCCCCAAAAAGCACACGGCGAAACTACCGATAAAAAAGCACACCCAGCACCAACAGTATCAACAACTTTAGACGAAAAAATTGGCACCTGCCCAAAACCCTCAGGACCAAGAGTCCAAGTACTTTCATGTCCACCAGTCATAATTATGTTTTGACAGCTCAATTTTTTTCTCAAAAACGACAGCATTTCTTCGTAGTTACCGCCTTTTTTGTGACAGGCCAAAGAAACTTCCGGCCTATCAATACAAACAAAATCTGCTCGAGGATACTTTGTTACCAAGTTGTAACCAAAATTACCAGTATTGGTTTGAACATTGAGAGCCAAAAAATTAGATTTTTGGCAGATCAAGTTAATCAACTCAGGACTTAAAAAGCCATGACCAAAGTCAGACACCAAGACAAGATCATAATCTTGAATATTCTGCAACACCTCTAGCGCTTCATTCTCAACATCTTCGAAAACCATGCGATCGTCAAAATAATAAAGTTCAAATATTTTGTTTAGAAAAGGTTCATCTATAAACCGCCTTTTGCAAACAGTAGGCGCATCCTCTCTGAACAAAAAAAGAGGACTCACATTATCTTTTAAATTACTGACGATAAAATCATGGTAAGAACGCCCTTTTTTTCCAAGACATGTTAACATATCAACTTGCTCGCAAAAACCAGCAAGATGATTAGCGCATGCCATTATGCCACCGGCAAAAGTTTCTTCAGATAAATAGTTGCAGGCAATAACATCATTAGCTTTCGTGGATTTACCCATTGGGTCAACATACGAATAAACATCTATGATAGCATCGCCAATAACTAAAACTTTCAAATTCTTCAGCAATTCAAATCTTTCTATAATTTCTTCTGGTGCGTATCTATCGCGAAACGAACTCAAAAAGCCCACAGCAGATTCAGATTGAGTACCAAAAAAATCACCCAAAAGACGACTAGAACTAAAACGTATTTCGGTAGTAGCATGAAATTTTCCACCAACTGACTCAACGGCAATTCGCTCTCTATAAATAGCAGATTCTGGATCATTCCAAGCTGCTTCTTGAAACTCTTGATCTTTCACGAAATAGTCTGGCTTTAGTGTTGTAATCAAACTAACTGAATCACTATCATCATTTAAGACTACGAAATCAACACAACCAATTGCCGCAACTGTCTCCATCCTTAAATCTTGATTAAAGACAGGTCGTCCCGGCCCCTTATTTACAAGCCTATCCGAAGTAACCGTAACAACCAAAATATCTCCAAGTTTTTTTGCCGCTTGAAAATGTTTGATGTGGCCAGGATGTATCAAATCAAAGCAACCATGACAGTGGATAATTTTTTCACCTGTTTTTTTAATATACTCTAATTTTTTAATCAAGTTTTCTAGAGATATAATTTTGTCAGTTTCCAATTTATAACCTCCTTTATTTTGTTTTCAAAGACTGTTTGGCTTAAAACTAACATCAAAAAAAGAGCCAAACAATGTTGACTCTTTTTGAATTTCGTTGTGCTATACTACTTTAACTAAGAAATTAACCTTACTAATATTGTCTGGGCAAGGCAATGTAACACTTCCATCTTTATTTTGCCAATCAAGATGCCCACCATTTTCTAGCGCCACAAGGTAGGGAAACATTTGATTAAACGCCGCTGGACAAATACCAGCAAGTTGACCTTTGTTAAACTCCCATTTTCTTTCTACTTTCATTGTTTGAGCGCAATTCTGACAACTTTTATAAACTTTTGTAGAATCTTCCAACTTCTCTACTAGTTCAATAAAGATGTTATATCTGTCGTCATCCTTGTCTGTTTTTCTTTTTTCTTTTGGAATTAAGTCTCGCCAAATTTTCATAACAATAGGATTTGACGGAGCTGGACATTGAGCTATTACTGTATTTTCATCTATATTTTTCATCCAGCTAAACTTTGCCTCATGTAATAAACCCAAGCAATATGGATAAGCAACAAAGTATGCATGCGGACAAAGCCCTTCAGGAACTAAGTCTTTAAAAGTATACACCCGCCCTATATCCCGATGATATTTACAAGAACCGGAAACATGTTCAAAAGTAAAATTCATCATAGGAAATTCACATGGTCGGGAATATCGGAAATTTGCTGGAGTAATTCATTCATACTATTCTGGCGACATACAATCCCGCATGTTTTAACATCTGTTGTAGCCATTAAGTTCTTCATTTTTTTCTTATGTTCGGGTGAATTCCAGATATCTAAAAAAGATTTCTGATTAATATTGCCGTAAGTATAATCTTCTTCCCCCCAACGACCATTGCAGGTGTACAAAGAACCATCGGCATCAACGCAAGCAAGAAATGGCAGAGCTAAACACTTTTCATAATGTCTTTTGGTTTCCTGATCCTCTTCATAACCAAATAGTTCTCTTCTAACAACAACTTTAAAGGTGTCTGAAGAATAATTTTCAGCCATTTCCAATTCCTTTTCAAACCTTTTGGAAAGATCCGTATCTGCAACTATGGCATGTGCCATATCTTGCCCAACGGGTCTAATCACAAAATAATCAAAACCTAAATCACTAAATTTTTTTGCCATTAGATGAATCTCGTGCCCATTTTCTGGCATTAAAGCACAGGAAACGCCGAAAGTAACTTTATACCCATTCTCTCTTTTCAAGCGAGAAGCTTCTTCCAGATTAGAATATAACCTTTCCCATATTTTTCCTTTTATTCCATGAAGCTTATTATATGTCTCCTCTTTTATCCCTAAAATGCTGAAACGCATCCATGTCATTTTGGGCAAAATTTGTTTGGCAACACTAGGTGTAAGCAATGTTCCATTTGTTATCATGCCAACATCAATGCCACCCTGTTCAGCCAAAACTATTGCTTCGGGTGTTTTCTTGTGCAAAAGAGGTTCACCAGTTCCACAAAAAACAATCGCTTTAATCTTTGCTGTGATAATATCCGTAATCAAATTCAGATAAGCATCATCTGGTAAATATACTCGTTTGTGCTCTAGATGTTGAACGTAACAATGAACACACCTAACATTACAAGCCGAAGTGGGACCAATCTCTAAATTTAGGGGATAAAAATCCCGACCTTCTTGCCACTTCCTTAAAGCGTCAAGGTGATAAAGTAATTTGTTGCCTGATAACTGTAAATTCATGTTTACAACCTCCGTTATTCTATTTTCAAACCTGTCCGCCTTCGGCGGAAAACATTTACTTTTTTATATCCTGCCACAACTTCATAGTTGAAACAAGGGCTCTCCATATATGCTTAGGTTGTGTTGCTTTGGCCTCACCAGCAAGACGAGGCTTAATACGATACCCGAACTTACCAACCCGCAAACCTTTCTTAGCTCCTTTAACTAAAATCTCAGCTTGAATACTAAAATCGTCAGACATAATGTCTAGTTTATTAACTTCAGAAACCCTATAGAATGGCATGCCATTGATACCTTCAAAATTCATTTTAAATAATATTCTTACGGTAGTCCTGAAACCCCACGACAAAAATCTACGCATCCTTGATCTTATCCACTTATTGTTTATATAGCCAATAATAATATCCGATTTTTCTGCATGGGGAAGAAAAAGTGGTATGTCTTCTATTTCTACTTCATCATCTGCAGTAACAAGAGTTGCCCATGTCTTTGAAGCATTTTCAATCCCCCTTTTAAAAGCGTAACCAAAGCCCATATTTTTGGTGTTGTGTAGTGTTCTAACTCTTTCATTTTGAGACATCAATTGGTCGGCAATTTGACCAGTTTTGTCTGTTGAGCCATCATCAACAATTATTATTTCATAGTCAAAACCACCTTTTTTTAAAAAAGCATCTAAATTTACAGTCACTTTTTCTAAGGTTTGATCCTCGTTCAAAGCTGGAATTACAACTGATACAGAGTTGTTCATTTTACTAAATGCTACTATAAATTAGTTCTCTTTACAATCATAAACCCCAAAACCCCCAGCAATTAGTATGTATATGTAATTCATGGGTTTATTTTAGCATAAAAACCACCTCGCAGGGTGGTTTTTATTAGAAGGTGGATTTTTCGATCGCCATCAATGTATGCAATTCTGTGCAAACTTCCGCTCTGAACACACATCGAACTTTCAAGCTCTATCTACTAAAATCCGTTTTCCAAGAACCAGTCTTTAACCACAAGTTTCATTTACACTGGCAGCCACCAAGGCAATATCATCTCCAATTTCTAACGAACCCCCAGCTTTTGCGTTACAATCTTTGCAAAGTGGAACAATGTACCAATTATTGTCATTGACACTATCCTTTTGCACATGAGCTCCTACATCAGGCTTGTTGGGACAACTCTTTTCTGGACAACAACTTGGAAGGGATTGATTACTAAAATCCTTCCAGTGCTCAAGCCAACTACCGCAACTACAGGTGTTGTCGCTAGTGTTGTTTATGTTAACTACTTTCATCTTTTTTTACTGTTAATTAATAATAATTTATACCATCGACCCGAACCTAAATACTTATCCCCACATTCTAAATTCGTATTTTGTTAGGTATCTGATATAATTATAGTATAAAAACAAAAATCCACAAATGCCATTGCGGATAAAAAATATAAATGACAACACCACTTACCAAGAAGCAAAAAAATGTTCTAGACTTCATAAAATCTTTTCAGGAAAAGAATGGATTCTCTCCTACTCTCGAGGAAACAGGAAAAAAGTTTAAGTTATCAAAACCAACAGTCCACCAACATCTTTCTGCTTTGGATACAAAGGGCTACATCAAACAAAATAAAGGCCACGCCCGATCTATTGAACTAATGGAAACAAAAACAATCCTAGAAATTCCACTACTTGGAACCATCTCGGCTGGTGAACCAATAGAAGCCATAGAAATTCCTGGCGAAACAATATCTGTAGCAAAAAATACCTTAAGCGCTTCGGGTAAGCATTACGCTCTACGCGTTAAGGGCGATAGTATGATTGAAGAAGGAATTTTTGACGGAGACACAGTCGTAATTAAAGAACAAAAAACTGCAGATAACGGCCAGACAGTTGTGGCCATTATTGACAACAACCAAGCAACGCTAAAAAAAATATACAAAGAAAAAGACAGAATCAGACTCCAGCCAATGAATCAAGCCATGCTCCCCTTCTTTAGAACCGATGTGGAAATAAGAGGTGTGGTAATAAACATAATTAGAAACCTCGAAATTAAAAAAGATGAAATCGAAATACTCGCAGACATTATTTATCGATTCCCTTACACAAGTCATGCGAGAAGAATAACCAGTGATACAAAAAAAGAAATTAAGCCATTTCTTCAATGGGTTGGAGGAAAACGGGGAATGATTTCTCAATACAAAAAATTTCTCCCCACAAAATTCAATACTTTTTATGAACCCTTTTTGGGAGGCGGAGCAATGTATTTTTACTTAAAACCAAACAAGGCCGTTCTCAACGATAATAACTTAGAACTTATTAAGACCTGCGAAGGAATTAGAGACAATCCAGAAGAAGTAATTAAATTATTGAAAGAATTAAAAAAGCGTCATTCAAAAGAATTATATATGAAAATTCGTGTACTCGATCGCGAGATAAATATTTTCAACGAATTAAACAGTGCAGAGATTGCTGCTCGCATGATTTATTTAAATCAAGCAGGGTTTAATGGTGTTTATCGCGTTAATAAAAAAAGTCAATTCAATGTTCCAATCGGTAGTTCTTTAAATCGATTAATATGCGACGAAGGAACAATAAAAGCTGATAGCAAAATTCTTAAAGAGGCTGATATAAAATGTGATGATTTTGAAAAAACACTTCAGGGAGCCAAAAAGGACGATTTTGTTTATCTTGATCCGCCCTATCATCCAATTTCGGAATATTCTAATTTTACTCGATATACAAAAGAAAAATTTTTTAAAGAGGATCAGGAACGCTTAAAGACCTTAATAAACAAACTTACTAAAAAAGGAGTAAAAATAATGCTTTCTAATTCCAACTGCAAATTTATAAATACTCTTTATAAGGATTATAAAATTGAAAAAGTAGAATCCAACAGATCGCTCAACTGTAAAGCTGACAAAAGAGGTAAAGTAAGCGAGGTATTGATAATGAATTACTAAAATGCGTTTTATAGGCAATAAAGAAAAACTGTTAGAGAATATTTACGAAGTTATCTGTTCCACAGAAATAAAAGATGGTGTATTTTGTGATTTTTTTTCTGGCACCAGTAATGTAGGCAGGTATTTTAAAGAGAAAGGATTTCAGGTTATTTCTTCCGATGTACTTTATTTTTCTTATGTCCTTCAAAAAGCTTATATAAAAAACAACAAGGAACCTGACTTTTCAAAACTTTCAAAAACAATCACTATTCCGCGAACCACTCTTTTCATTTCTCCATTGGATAAAATGCGAGAATATTTAAATAGCCTCAAAGGAGTTAGTGGTTTTATTTATAAAAATTACACACCTGAAGGAACAAACAAACAAGAATATCCAAGAAAATATTTTACAGGTAATAATGGAAAAAAAATTGATGCAATAAGAATACAAATAGAAAAATGGAACGAACAAAAATTGATAAGTAAAAATGAATATTTTGTATTACTGGCAATGTTGGTAGAAAGTGTGCCGTTTTATGCAAATATTTCTGGTGTTTATGCCGCCTTCCTTAAAAATTATGATCCCCGCGCAACAAAGAAATTTGAACTAAAACCAATAAAGATTTATGCAGGAAACAAAAAACACTGGGTATATAACCAAGACAGCATGCATCTTTTGGATAATTTAGAAACAGATGTTTTGTATATCGACCCTCCGTATAACAGCAGGCAGTATGGAGGTAATTATCATCTACTAGAAACTGTTGCAAAATATGACAACCCAGAAATTAAAGGCGTGACTGGAATGCGTAATTATAGTCATCAAAAATCAGAGTTTTGTAATGTAAAAACAGCAATAGAAGCGCTTGATAAAATAGCTCTCTCGGCAAAATATAAAACTTTAGTGCTAAGCTATAATTCTGAAGGAATTATGCCCCAAAAAGAAATAATGAAAACTCTTAAAAAATACGGCGATGTAAAATTAAAAGAGATTGATTATTTAAGATTCAAAAGTAATAGTAACGGAGACTCGCAACACAAAAAGCGCATACGAGAACAATTATATTTATTAAGCAGACAATAGTTTATTTACTGCCTCAGTGATAATTTTAGGAGTATTTTTTCCTATAATAATTCCTCCGTTTTCGTTGAGATGAAAACCTATTTTTTTCTCGCGAATTTTGTTCTTTTTTCCGCCAAAAGTAATAACGATTCTTTTTATACTTTTAGGATTATACTCTGGCTTTATAAGATTCTTTTCGAAATAATTATAATTAGATAACTCTTTTATTCCATTTTTCCTTTTCAAATATGTTTTTCCCTCTGCATTAACAACTTCCTCCCTTACCGGATCCCAAACCACAATATCGGGAAGATAGATAATTGCTGTTTTGTTCCCGCTTTTGTAATCTCTTCTTTTACCGTCTTGATATTTTTTGACAGCAACCAAATTTGACTTACCAACAAAATATCCTCGTTCACAACCGCCATGGTTTTCGTAAATAATTTTCCCCTTAGTAAATGCCAAGATACTCATATGAACAAAGATCGTGCCGATTTTTTCTTGCTTGGTCTCATAATGCCAGTATGATTTATGTTCTTTTGTTTTAGGAATAGTTAGTCCTTCTAATTTAATATTCAATCGATTGGCAATAAGAATAAATTTATTTCTCTTTCCAACATGCTCTTGTTTCAACCCATGGTCAGTAATAATAATTTTACTTTTTTTGTCCCACTTGCGTATGTTTTGTGCTATCATGGTTAATGCACCGATATTTGGATCATGATTAATACCACTCGATTTGTAAAGTCTTCCAGAAATAAAAATTTTGTTCTTTTGTTTTTTAATACGTATAGGCAAGCCGTAGAAGGGAGCTTTCATTGCGTTCTTTGCTTGAATTAACTCTTCAAGATTTTTAAAGATTTTTGTGTTTTTATCAACTTTCCTACCCATAATTTCTACCCTGTCTGTGAGTAGCATTCGTGTACCAAATATATTGGTTTCTGTTGGCTTCTTGTTTTTTTGCAATAAACTATTATGCAACATTATCTTCTTAATTTTCGGATAATAATAATCAATAAAAACAAACTTGCTACACCGCTGATAAACACCAGTATTGCGAGATTCTGTGTCACTTGTTTTTGTTTCTTCTATGGCATAACTGGGAACGGAATCATCCCTTGGTTCTTGTTTTTGGTAAAAAAGCAAGAAATCAACAAAACTTGATTCACCACTTGCCAATTTTATAAAAATTTTTTCTATTTTCTTACATTTAAACCCAGTTACTTCATACTTAAACAAGAAACATCCATCTGACACAAGTGGTAAAATTTTTAAATCTTTAATTTTACATGAAACTCTTTTGTCTGAAGTAAATTTTTTAATTATTGTTTTTACAACTTCATGTTTGGGCCTCTCTTCTGATAAAATCCACAAGTTTTTCATACCCCTAATTCTACCTCCATTTTAACCCTTTTGACAACCAAAAAGCGCCTCTGCGGAGGCGCCAAAACTTAATACCAACCCCTAAACAGTGACAAGACGAAAAAGGCAAAGGAGGATATGAAGGCCTCCATTTTTTAAAGGCTTGTCACTGTTTAGGAGCTACTATCCATAACCCCCATATGCTACCCCTATTTTGCGGGTTTTTCAACTCATATTTTCATCTGTGGGAGATTGGATCTCCCACAGATACACAACGAGCTTCCAACACACAAAAATAAAAGAAATTTACATTTGAAACGAGTTACGCTATATTAAAGAAATGCATGAAAAAGAATATTCAAAAAATGGCTTGAAGATTTTGTTCATTATTGATAACGAAGATTTTATAGACCCAATGGGGCCTTCCTATCTTCTGGCCGTAGCAAAAAAGGCTGGACACAATGGCAATGCTTTAATTCTTTCTAATAGCAAAAATCCTTTTAAAGAAATTGAAGACTACAAACCGGATGTTATCGCATATAGCGCTGTTACGGGCACACATCAAAAATATTTTTCTTTCAACAAAAAAGTAAAAGAATATTTTCCAAATATATTTACTATTATGGGTGGGGCTCATCCTACTTTTTATCCAAACTGCGTAAAAGACCAACCAATTGATGCAATATGTATCGGCGAAGGAGAAGGTGCATTCACAGAACTTTTAGACAAACTTGCCGGCGAGGCAAAAACCGAAGATCTTTATAATATCGCTAATCTTGGCTTTCCAAATGGGCCAACTAATCCCGTCCGCCCGTTGATTACAGATCTTGACTCTTTACCATTCCCAGACAGAGATACCATTTTTGAAAAATCTTTAAGCATTGGCAACTTCCCTCTAAAAACTTTCATAACCTCGCGTGGTTGTCCATTTAATTGCTCTTACTGTTTTGAAACTGTTTTAAAGGAGCTCTATCGCGGACTAGGAAAATATGTAAGAAGACATTCTGTTGATCATGTTATTGATGAAATTTTAGATCTCAAAAAAAGGTGGCCAGTTGAGTTCATAAAATTTGAAGACGACCTTTTTGTGGTGGGAGGAAAAGACCCTTGGCTAGAGGAATTTGCTGAAAAATATCCTCAAAAAGTTGGTATCCCGTTCAATGTTTTGCTTCGAGTAGACTCTATTAACGAAAACACGGCTAAACTTTTATCAAAGGCAGGTTGCACTTCGGTAAATACTGCAATTGACTCAGAAAGTGAACAAATAAGAAAAGAGGTAATTGGCAAAAATTTTTCTAATGAAATGGTTGTTGAAAATTTCAAATTACTGAAACATTATGGCATTAATGTTTTTAATAATATGATTTTGGGGCTACCACCCACAGGATCAATAAAAACTGAAGATATAATAAAGGCAGATGAAGAAACTATTAATCTGGAAATTGCCGCAGGAGTGAAGTTTTCTAGTCGAACAATTCTAGTACCCTATCCCGGCACTAAACTTGGCAAACAGTGCGAAGATGAAGGATATTTCAAAATGGAAGTAGACGATTTTGGTGAGTCCATTCTGGGAAAATCCCCATTAAATTGCTTTTCTGAAAAAGAAAAAGATATCCAAAAAAATATTCTTTATCTTTCTGGACTTGCTGTTTGGCAACCTTGGCTTGCTCCATTCATAAAAAAACACGTCATTTACCGGCGTGGACGTTTTTTTGAATCAGTTTTTTTTATATTCTTTTATCTGGTAAAAGTATATACCCTCAAAAAATTTATTTATCCCATTAAAATAAAAAATCCCATTAGAGGATTAAAAGATTTTGTGAGAGGGCTTTTTATTGAGTTTTTTAGAACCATAATGAAAGGAAAGCAAAAAAACATAACATATCCTGCACCCAAAAATCGTTAACTATTTATTAAAAAATACCACTTCATATGAAGTGGTATTTTACTTAAAAAGATTTTAAATTTTGTAACAATTGTTCCTCGTTTTTCATTCCGGCAATAACCGTTGAAACAGCAGGGTGCCAAAGTGGAAAATTTAAAGAAAAATTTGTTAACCTTTCGTTGTTTACTGTTAGTTTACTCTTGATTTTTGCAACTGCCTCCAGTTGTTCCAAAAACCAATCTCTGTCCTTTTCTCCATCGTTCCACCTTGACCGAACATCTTCTGCCGAAAAATTTATATTCTTGCCAAATTTACCTGTCAAAAGACCACGAGACAATGGAGAGGCAACTATAATCCCGATATTATGCCTTCTCGCATGATTCAGTACAACATCTTCAGCAGTTCTAAGTAACAGATTGTAATACAGAAGAAGTGTGTCTATCACTTCACTTTCCATAAACTGTTTCGCTTTATCAAATTGATGCGCAATGCTTACCCCAGCGAATCTTATCTTGCCTTCCTTTTTCAGTTCTCCCAGCGCCTCGAGATATTCATCAGATTCTGGTGGAAAATGTAGTTGATAAAGATCAATATAGTCGGTTCCTAATCGCTTTAGACTTTTCTCGCAAGCTTCTACGATATGACTATATGATAAATCAAACCGAAGCTCATCTCTTTTGACCACATTGCCAACTTTAGTGGCGACAACAACTTCACCTCGTCTCCCTTTTATTGCCTGCCCAATCAATTGTTCACTCAAACCATCACCATATATATCTGCCGTATCAAAAAAGTTGATACCATTGTCCATAGCTACTCTCAATGCTCTTAGCGATTCCTTATTGCTAGTTTGGCCATAACTTAAACTTTGTTCACCGAGTTTCAAAGCCCCACCAATAGCCCAAGCCCCAAAACCAAGTTCAGATACTTGTAAATTGGTTCTTCCAAGTTTTCTGTATTTCATTTAAGCCTCTCCTCAGATAAAATTTACTCTAGAAGGTGGATTTCGCAAAGAAAACAAAGTTCTATTGGTTCTATTCATCCTACAAATCCTTCTACAGTTTGAGTTTATGTCAAAACCTTTCATCATTTCCAGATGTTTTTTTCTTTTCTCGCTCATCCAAATTTCGCTAAAGGAATTATCGTTAATATTTCCCACATTAAATCTATCATCTCCCAAAAAAGCGCTACAACTATAAACCGACCCATCGGCACTGATATACGCCCAGGCCGTTGGGGTGGCATAACATCTGTTATAGTTTCTTTCTGTTTCTATCTCGTCCATAGCTGCAGTTCTAAAATCTACTGCCAAATCTGTTCCAGCTATTTTTTTCACATCATTTTCCAAATACAGCAAGTCTGTATAATTAAACCCTTCCTTAAGCACCTCTTCTTTGCTGTGTAAGCTAAGCAAGTGGTGTGAATATGGTTTTATTGTTATATAATCCACACCTGTCTCTTTCATCACTTCAACAGCCCTTACCAATTCTTTGAAGTTGCCTGGTAATATAATAAATTGAACACCGATATCACAAGAAGATTTTTGTCTGTTTCTCTCTTTGACAGCATAAGACAAATTCTTAAGAATTGTACCGAAATCTTTTTCCGAAGTTTGATGGATTTTGGAATGGGTTTCTTTTGTGCCAGCATCTAAGCTCACCTGAAACCACAAAAGTGATTTAATTGTTTTGTTCACAAACTTTTCACGAAGAAGGACTCCATTGGTAAGCATTGATACCTCTATTCCTAGATCAGCGGTATAGCGAATAATATCTGCTATTTCAGGGTGAAGAAGTGGCTCGCCCTCTCCGGCATATTGAATAGCTTTTACTCCACCTTCGGCCATTTCTTTTGCTACTTTTTTTAAGACATCACCGGATAATGATATGTTCTTGTACCCAATATAGTCAAAAGCGCAAAAAACACAACGGTGATTACAATATCCTACAGGTGTTGCTTCAACATAAATAGGGTAGACCGAGAGTGGATCTTTTTTCCATTTTTCCAACCAATCTTCGTGGTGTAATATCTTACTTCCGCTATCCATTTGTCTGCTGGTTGTATCTTCGGCAATTGTCATTTTTTCCTCCTTATTCTATTTTCAAAAAAAACATTTGACATCAGAGTAACATCAAAAAAAGAGCCAAACAATGTTGACTCTTTATTAAACTCGTTGTGTTATTTATAGTTTTTCCACTATTTTTCTATATAAATGAGGTGTTGTCAAAGCAAAATCTCCTTGGATATAGAAACTTTCTCCGCCGTCTTTAACAGTTCTTTCAAGAATTGTTTTCTTGGGACGAAAAAAATAATCAGGATCTTCACGAATATCAAAAACAGCAGTTATAAAGTCTGTTATTTTCCAACCGTTTTGATTGGCAACATTTCTGGCCATAGAAAGTGCCTTGAGGTAAACCTCGGGGCCCATTACTTGAGTACCAAGATTTAAAAACACTCCCCCGCCTTCCAGCTTAGAAATAGTTTCTGCAAAGATCAAGAAGTCTCTTCCAGAAGCTCCGCCGAGGGCTTCATAATCGGCACTAGGATGTTGATCGGTAATATCTTGTCCGATAGATTTGTGAACTGTAATTGGGATACCTTTCATACATGCATAAGCAAAAACACTAATATCTCTATGTTTGGTGCTGAGATTAATCATATTTCCAACAGATTCTCCAAAACCCAAACCATATCTATATCCATCACTCACAGCGTTATTAATCAATCGGCCTGTTTCTTCCCAGTTTCCAAACTGACCGTCTTTTACATAGCGCTCTACATCTTCACAAGTCGCATTCATATAAGCAAATTCAAAATCATGAATAGCGCAAGCACCATTGGTGGCAATGTGAGTTATTACACCCTTCTTAATTAAATCAATAACAAAGAGAGAGTTTCCTCTTCTAATAAGATGGGCTCCCATCATCCAAATGACGGGTTTGTCTTTTACTCTAGCTGAAACAATCCTATCTGCCAGAATATCTAAATCTTTATTAGTATACTCTGGCGGTTCATAATCTAAAGAAAAAAAATCTTTTACAAAATGCTTGTTCTCTCTTGATTCTAGAGGATTTGTTTTTATTCTGCTTCTATCAAACATCTTCGCCATGAATATTCCTTAACCAAACGAGTATCTGGCTCGTCATTGTCTTAACATCCAAGCCCACTAGCTCGTGAAGGCATTCTCTATCACCATATTCTCTAAGAAAAGCATCCGGCAAAGCAATTCTCTTAACCGAACATTCTAAACCAGTATCAACGATTAATTCGGCTATGGAACTACCAAGACCTCCAACAATGCTATGTTCCTCTATGGTCACGACATTCTTGACACGACACAGTATTCTTAACAAGAGCTCCACATTCAAGGGCTTGATTCTGTAAAGATCTATTACTGTGGCACCTATCTGATGTTCCAAAAGATTTTCGGCAACTTCAAGCGCTTTATGAACTAATTTACCACCAGAAATTATAACCGTTCCACCATCACCAGACTTTAATGTGCTAAGCCCACCCAAAAAAGCCTGTTTCTTGTCATAGAGATCGTCTCCCGCATATCGTTCAAACCTAACATAAACAGGCCCGGGAGTATCGTAAGATAATTCAGCAAAAGATTGAGCAGAAACACTATCGGAGGCATTGAGAATAGTCATATTGGGCATAAGTCTCATGCTCGCAATGTCCTCACAAGCGTGATGAGTTGCACCTAGGGTGCCATAATCATACCCAGCTCCAACTCCAACCATATTGACATTAAGATTTTGGATACAAACGTCTACCCTAATCTGCTCTATGCAACGCAAGGTTACAAAAGGACAAATGGCATAAACGTAGACAATTTTCCCGCAGAGAGCTAAACCGGCAGCCATTCCAATCATATTCTGCTCAGCAATCCCTACATTGTACCAACGATCAGGAAATTCTTCCCGAATGTGGCTCATTACACCAAAGCCTGTGTCAGAGCTTAAAAGAATCACCCTCTCATCTTTTTTCATTACTTCATATAAGCCGTTAAAAAATGATTCTCTCATATTTTCAACTCCTTTCTGGCTTGGGTAATTTCGTCACCTTTAGGGATCCGAAAATGCCACTTGGGATCGTTTTCCATAAAAGATACGCCTTTTCCTTTGGTGGTATGCGCAATAATAACTGTTGGTCTTCCGTCTCTATTCTGCGTCGCCATATCAAAAACGATATCCATCTCTTCAAAAGAATGTCCATCTGCTTGATAAACATCCCACCCAAAAGCCTCAAATGGCTTGGCAAGGTCACCAGGGTCAATAGAATTAGTCGTAAAATCAAGAGCTTGCAGATTGTTTCTATCAACAATGGCAATCAAGTTATCCAATTCGTATTTCTGCGCCGCCATCACTGCCTCCCAATTTGAACCTTCTTGAAGCGATCCGTCCCCCAAAAGAACAAATGTGTAATAATCCCTTTTGTCCATTTTGGCGGCCAAAGCCATACCAAGACCAATAGATAATCCATGCCCAAGTGAACCAGTAAGCGTTTCTACTCCAGGAACTTTAGATTCCGTATGTCCGCCCAAATAACTACCGTTCTGGCAGTAATTCACAAGATCCTCAACTGGAAAAAATCCAAGATCAGCCAATATGGGGTAAAGACCGGCACAAGCCTGACCTTTGCTCAAAATAAAACGATCTCGATCTTCCCAAGTTCTATTTCTAGGATCCACTCGTACTATATCACCGTAGTAAAGTAGCGTTAAAATGTCTGCGCACGAAAATGCTGGCGCAATATGCCCAGCTCCCGCAGCTAAACACATTTCTAAAACCTGCTGACGCACCCAAAGCGCCTTTTCCTCCAAAAAAGCAATCTTACTCTCTTTCATAGATATCCTCCTTATGTCAACGTTCTTTGTTTTTTTCAAAACTATCACAAACAACTAAAATACGCAACTCCCCCACACACTCCCCCACAAGAACTTAAAGATTTTTCCCCCGACCCCCGGGGTCGGGGGAAAGCAAAAAAGACAAGCCAAAGGCAAAAAAGATAAAATAGAGAGGATAAATTGGGAAAATATGACGTGGTGCAGTATCAAAAAGAGAAAGAAGGCCATTCAAATATACAATCAAAAATATCAACGGCAGAAGATAATATTTTTTTAAACGTATTGTTTTGTAAACACCGTAAACCATCAACAATAATACAATCAACCAAAACAACCTAATAAAAACTAGTACCGCTCCTCGAGCAAACTTCATAAACAAACTATCTGGAACGGCATAGACATACATTATAGAATCCTTCGGCACAGTCGGTGAATTAGCTCTACTTAACTGCGTAAAACCTAAAAGAAAATTTTTTATAGGATGTTGCTTCCAGCTCTCTTTCGCTTTCTCTGCAAACAAAATATCTATTTCTCGACGAGAATAACCCTCTCCCAAAAGTTCGTCTATTTCTTCATTTACCGGCGTCTTGTTTATGTCGGCTATTTTAAAGGAAGGATTTTCTAAGCGCACAAAATACTGACTCAAAAAAGAAGAAACAAGATAATCTTTCAAATCCTGCCCATAAAGTTTAGTTTTTAATGTGTGCATATAAGTAATCAGGCCTCCTCTTTCAGCAATAGACCAAGTGTCAAAATAAGTGTAGTTTCGTAAAAACCAAGGAGAAACAAAAATAACAAAAGCCAAAAAAAACAAAGTAGCTTTTACTAATTTTTTATTACCACCCTTAAACAAATAAAAAATAACTGCAAAAATAGGAATAAAGATAAAAATACTTTTAGTCAAAACAAGAAGCCCCAAAATAGATCCAGACAAAAAACTAAATAATAAATTTTCTCTTCCGACACTTTTTAATAGAACGAAGCAAAACAATAAAATCAAAAAGGTAGCTAAAATTTCTGAAACTCGATCAGTTACATAAATAATAAACAAAGGATGAATTGCAATTGCTAGTGTAGCAATTTTAGCAACTGCTTCATTAAAAAATTCTTTAGAAAGTTTATAAGTTAAAAAACAAATTAAAAACAAAAAAATTAATTGTTCAAACCTAATCAAATTAGAATTAACTCCAAAAATTTTGTAGTTTAAAAACAAGAAAGTAGGGTAAGCAGGTTCCCGTTTCATTGTTTTTTCCTCATCCAAAGAATATCCCTTGCCCTCTAGCATATTCTGAGCTATCACTTGATACTCCACATCAGTTGCTCCCGTCCATGCTCCATATTTTGGTAACCAAATTACAGCACTCAAAATAATTATGAACAGTACCAAAATGGGAAACCAGTATTTTTTTATTGTTTTTCTAAAATTAAACATACTACAGCATTTGATTCTCTGGACGAATCTACCAAAGAAACATCTTCCTCTTTAGACTCAAGCCACACCATTGAAGAGTCTTTTTTATAATAAGCTATTTTTTTGATATTTAAATTTGGAGGAACTATTTTCTCTAATCTTTTTTTAGAATAAACTCGATGGGAAGGCAAAATTGCCTCCTGACCAAAAGGTACAGTTATAAATAATTTTCCGCCTATTTTTAATGATTCTGATAAAATTTGAAGAGCACGCTCGTCTGCATCAACATGCTCTAGGGTAGAAACAACTAAGATGGCATCATACTCTTCTTTGGGTAAAGATGTTTCAAACAAATCACCCCGAATTAGTTTTATGTTGGGGTGAGAAAACTCATAAGGCCGCATATCTAAACCAGTAATCTTGTACCCCAAAGAAGCCAATCTGATGCTCAACCAAGAGCTGGTAACACCAAAATCTAATATTTTAGCTGGTAATTCAGGAATATTGGCTAAAACAAAAGTGTTTTCTACAACTCTCTCATTAAAATCTATTTTGAAAAATATTTTTCTAAGAAAACGAATTTCAAAAATGAAAGCAGAAATTGGTGCAAACGCTAAGAACCATTTTAAAACTTTTGGCTTAGCATGAAGCCAAAAATATGCGGGTTCTATTAAAGCTACTGGTTTTTTAAATCTAAAAATTCTCTTGTTCATTTTGTTATCATATTCCTAAATCAAAATTTAAATCTGGTCTATAAATAATAGAGATCTGATCTTCTCCGTCAAACAAAGAATTTGCCTCATTAAACTCTTCCTCGGTAGTAGTTAAAACTACAGAATAAAAAGGATATTCAGATCGATCTTTTAACCACTTATAATCACGAACTAAGTCAAAAGAATATTTAAAAGACATAATTGGCATATTCATATAATACTCAAGAACCAGCGAAGCATGGTGGTGGCGGGTAGGAATAGTTCCATCTAACTTAAAAATCACCTTGTTCTCTCCTTCAATGTCTTTTATTTCTTTAGTAAAACTAATTACCTCTTTATCAACAGTATTATTTGGCCATTCAAGAATGTAAGAATATGTTCTTTGTGCTTGAACAAACCAAAGACTAGCAACAAGCAGTAGCATGCCAATTAAATACAAAGACATTTCCCTTTTTTCCTTAAAAATTTTAAAAATTAAAATAGTAGAAGAAGCCAGCAGTAAACCAACAAAAGGCAACATTTGCCTACCCTGATATGGGAAATATGCTGTTGAAGAAAGAATAAAAGGATAAGCAAATCCAGCCAGAGCGAGCAAAACTAATACTTGTATTTTGGGCCAAGTGTAACTTACCTTGTTTTTTAATTTCCAAAAAATAAAAAATAAAAATGAAATGATAGGAATAATAAAACGAGCTCTAAAGTCAGCTAAATATACAAGAGGTGAGAACATTGACCGTATATGTTTTTCAAAAAAACCAGAACCAGGCGCTGATGTAGTACGAAATTTAAAAGAACCGTAAACATCAAGCCACATATCACGCCACCCTAAATACCAAACATTTTGCGCCATTTGCAAAATAAATGCCAAGACAGGAGCACTTCCCCACAGCAACCACTTTTTCCCCCGAACCAAAAAGATTTCTTTTAATCTTTTGGTACGGGGCTTCGCACCATCTTTGTTAGTATTCCAGTCAGTAACAATGTCTAGACCCACAAGCCAGACGAAAACAAAGAAAGTGGAATCATAAGAAGAGCTAGCAAGCAAAAAATACGAAACCCAAATTGCGATATTATAAATTCTAAATTTTTTAACATTGGAAGCATTCCGTACTGCCAAAACACTTAAAAGTAATATTAGAAATCTGAAAAAGTCATCTATTGGTTGATTAGCCAAAGAATCAGCCAATCCTAAAAACATTGTTGACCCAGCATAATAGAGGGTTGCCAGAAAGGCAATTAATTTATTTGAGAGAAAACAAAAAAAGAAATACATCAAAATAAGCGCCGACAAAGAAAAAAGTAGCGCTAAAAATCTAAACCAATACCTAGACTCAAAACCTATTTTAGCTAAAATTCCATGTGGAATCAGATACCCAGCAGGATAATGAGTGTAATAAAGTCTGTTCTCCATTAACTCTCCCGTTGTTGTTCCCTTGGCGTGACGACGCATTTCTGGTTCATCAAAGTATTGAACAATTTTACTATAACCAATCGGTATAAATAAAAACTTAGAATAAATCATTCCATCCTCAACCCAATGCCTCATAGTTAACATTGTCTGCGCTGAACCAAAAGCCCAGTCATCCCAGCTATTACTAGGTATTGCCTTCAGTCCCAGATAAACCGTCAAAATAAATAATAGTAAAATAAATAAAAAATGTTTTCTAAAAATATTTTTCATTTTCTTTTTTCAACTTTATTCGCCTGCAATGCCACCTTTAGCGCCCTGTAAAAACTAACCTGATGATAATTAGCATAAGTCATTAAAATTGCAAAACGATGAAAAAATTCAAAAACAAAATTGTTTGGAATATAAACAAATAACTTTAATAAATAAACAAATCCTGGAACCTTAACACCATAATAAAAAAGTCTATGTAAAACTTTAATCTTTTTTCCATCTTTTAATTTTGACTCCAAGGGACTTTCTAAAATTCCCAGGGGGTCTATGTCGTCAAAAGAAAAATCCTTTCTCAAGAAATTGTTTTTCATCGAATAGTCATAAATCTCTGTTCCTGGATAAGGCTGGAGAGGATAAACCCACGGATAATCCGTTTTCATTTTCTTATTTAACCAAACGGTTTTAAAAGCCATGTCAATAGTTTCTCCTGGCAAGAAAAACATATTCGAAGTTCTTACTTTTATACCGTTCTCTCTCATTAATTTTGCGGCATTGATATAGACTTCGTCTGGTATGTTCTTGTGTAATATCTTTCTTCTCATTTCTGCACTTCCACTTTCAACCCCAAGAGAAAGACAGAAACAATTTGATTTTTTTAATTTTTTAATAGTCTTTTCATTTATGAAGTCTGCACGAATACTGGCAAAATATGGCGGACCATTAATTCCTGCATATTTTTCACAAAACTCGTTAAACCAGTCTGGAGACAAACCTAAATTATCATCGTTGAAAATAATTGATTTCATAAGAGGATATTCTTTGCGCAAATATGTTATCTCGGACATAATATTCTCAACACTCCTTGTCCTTACCACCTTCTTGCCCAAATATAACTTCTTCTTGGATGCGTTGTAGCAAAAAGTACAATTAAACGGACACCCCCTAGAAACACACACTGGAATCTCCGTTTCTTCTTTAAAAAAATCATACTTGTCATAAAGATCTCTATCCGGCAAAGGAAGGGTCTCCAAATCTTCAATCATTTCTCCAACACCATTTTTGTGAATATCCACGCCTTCTTTTGACCAAATTCCTTCTATGTTGTTAGTATTCTCCTTTCTCTCAATCCTATTCATCAACTCTAACACAGCAATCTCCCCGTCTCCTCGACAAATCATATCAATACCGTCCTCCTCCACCATTTCTGGAAAATAAGTAGGGTGCGGCCCTCCAACTATAACAGGAATATCCAGCTTCTTCTTTATTTCTCTTGCTGTTCTCTCAACCCACCGATGTTCGCCTGTGATACAATAAAAACCAACAATGTCAGGCTGAGCATCACAAATATCTTTTACTATATCTTTATGTAACCCTTCTATAAAAACTTCCGACAAATGCCCCCCCTTTCTTAAGACAGAAGAAATATAAGATATCCCAAAATAAGGCATCATTAAATTTTGAACAAATGCAATTTTCATAAGTTTACTTAAATATTTAAACTAGGACCAATCAAAATTATAACTTCTTTATTGTCTTCAAACAATAATTTTATTTTCTCTTTCTCTTCTTGGTCGGTGGCTAAAATAATTGCCTTAAAAGGAAATTCAGAACGATTCTTTAGCCAGTTATAATCGTTGATCAAATCTTCCCGGTTTTCAAAGGATAAAACCGGTAATTCTATATAATATTCAACTCGAGGATCAATGTTGGGATAACGCTTAGAAGGTAAGTTATCGATTCTAAAAACGACTCCATCTTTCTTTTCTTTTAACGATTTAGAAAATTCAACAATATTTTTATCAATCGTGTTGTTTGGCCAATCTTTTACATAATCAATTGTTCTAATAATTTGACCAGCCCAAAAAACTAGAACAATAAAAAACAAAACAATTAATATCTTTTTTCTTCTTAAAGAAAATAAATTTTTACCAACTAAGTAGATTATTAAACCAAATAACAAACCAACAAATGGCGCCATTTGTCTGCCCTGATATTCAAAAACTCCTCCAGCAAAAAGAAATGGAAAAATTGAACCAGCCAAAAACAAAATTATTAAAATCCAAATAATATTGTTTGTATAAAAATTTTTCAATTGAAAGCTCTTTTTAAACTTCCAAAATCCAACAAATAGACCTGCTATTCCCAGAGTCGACCACAGCGCACTAAAACCAGTCAACAAATAAAAGGATCTCGAAATACTCTTTATATGCAACCAAAGGCTACCAGATTGGGCTTTGGCTACTCCGGCACCCATTGTATCAAGCCATAATGTTCTCCAATCACCAAAATACCAAATATTTTGCAAAACCTGCAAACAAAATGCTAATATTGGTGCCAAAGCAAAAATCAACCACCTTTTCCACAAAAACTTTTTGAAAATAATAATATCTAAACCAACAAGCCAAACGAAAATAAAAAAAGTGGAATCATAAGAAGAAATAGACAACAATAAATATGATGCCCAAATTGCGATGTTGTATATTCTAAACTTTTTAACATCCGAGACACTACGAAATGCCAAAACACTTAAGAGCAAAATTAAAAATCTGAAAAAATCATCTACTGGAGGAGTACAAACCGTATCAGCAAAGCCCAAAAACATCGTTGATCCAGCATAATAAAGAGTTGCCAAGAATGCAATTAACCGATTGGAAAGATAGCAAAAAAACGCATACATAAAAATTAAGGCGCTAAGGGAAAACATAAGAGACAAAATTCTATACCAATGACGTTCTACATAGTCAATACCGAGTTTCATTAGCAAAGTTGGAGGAAAAACATAGCCAGATGGATAATGAGTATAATAAAGTCGACGACCAATCAAACCGCCAGTAACCGCTCCTCTGGCGTGGTGCCTCATTTCTGGCTCATCAAGATACTGGACAACTTTATTGTAGCCCATAGGAATAGTTAGAAATTTGTGATTAACAATTCCATCTTCAGCCCAATATTTTGCAGACATCAAGACTTGCGCCGTTCCAAATCCCCATTCATCCCAACCGTCTTCAGGAACAGTCTTCAAACCCAAATAAACTGCCAAAATAATCAGCAAAATAATAAACAGAAAATGTGCTTTTAGAAAATTTTTAAAAACAAACAAATTAATATTCTACACTTGAATTAATTGAGATAATTTCAACACCAGCTATATCATTTATAACTTTTAGCTCTTTAAGGAAATCATCCAAAATTTTATCCTTTTGCAATATAAAACTAAAAGCATACTCCTGCCTATCTTCACCGAAACTTTTAACATGAAGAAGTTCATGAGATTTAAAAAAATTAGAAAAAACTTTACTATAAACATTTGAACTACCACCCGGCAAATTAAAGGTAAGAACAAAATCTTCTTTTAATGCAGAGCCAAAACGAATTTTTGTAAGAAAAATTATTATAAGAGAGACCAAAATTGTAGCCAACAATGCAATTGTATAATTATTAGTTCCAACAGCAACGCCAATGGCCAAAGAAAAGAAAACAAAAGCAATGTCGCGAGTATCTTTAATAATTGTTCTAAATCGCAAAAGAGAAAAAGCTCCCAAAAGCCCGACGGCACCTATAAGATTATGGCTAACAACCATCATGATAACAGTTGATACAACACCCATTAAAACAATGGTAAATACAAAAGAAGAAGAATAGGAAATACCGCTATGCGTTCTTTTATAAATCCAAGCTATAAAAAAAACTAATACAAAAGAAAATAAAATATTAAAAACAATAATTGTACTACTCAATTCTATGCTTGTAAGATTAAAAAAGTTTTCAGGACTAAACATAATTTATTTATCGCACCAATGGTTTATATTTATTACAGACCTCCACAGAAAGAGCATATTTGGAAAATGCTTCTCGTTGTAGATCAAATTTTTTAACAATATCTCCGAACCACCTGGGTATACAGATATTATATTTTAACTCCATTACAACCAATCCTTTCCCGACTGGAAACATAGACTTATTATAGAAAAAACTGCTAGTTTTGCAAGTTTCAATATTTGAGTCAAAAGTAATCCTTAAATTATTTGAATTACCAAAAACAAGCGGTCTTCTTTTGTATCTAACTAAAACCTTGGGTTTAAGCCCCTCTTTGATGATATACATTAAAAGAGGTTTTTTAATTTCGTGTGAGCGCTCTTTTAAAATAGACATATCTTGTTTTCTTTTTATCTCTGCCCATATGTCCTTTGGTTCATCACCGTAAAAACGTAGTCTTATCTTTTTTCGCGACAAAAAACCTCCAACTTTATCTTGATAATCTTTCCAAGCCCACGAATCAAAATATAGAGAACTAACAATATAAGAATTATCGCCCCCCGAACAAGATTTAGGGTCAGGTCTCATTCCAAGTTTCTTAAGAACGCTTAAGACAGATATCGCTTTTTGCTCGTTCATCAAATATTTAAACTCAAACCTGCTTGCAGACAAGGCAGGCCTTGAAAATTTATTCATAGTAAAGTTCTGATAAGTTATCCAATTTTGTATCTTGAACATTGCTTTCAAAAACAACATTACTTAAGCTAGCTTTAGCTCCTCCAAAAACTTGCTTCTTTCGGTAAAGACTAATTCCGATTTCATTTTCAGTCAAGTTAGAGTTTACAATCTTAGCATAAGAACTATCTTTTACGGCAATACCTATTTGGCAACCTTTAATTTCGTTATTTTCAACAACAGAGGTAGATTTTTCGCCAATACTAATGCCCTTATCTCCACAGTTTTCAATTTCATTCCCTATTATTGCTACCTCTGAAAAACTTAAATCAATTGCATCACCATCAACACCCACATTATTTAAAAACATGGAATCAACCACCTCTCCCTCTGAAAAATCTATATCAATAGCGTCGAAAGAATTATTTTTAAAAATAGTGTTTTTAATTACAAATTTTCCACCTTTGATATTTAAAGCATCGTCATCACCAGCATTTTCAAACAAACTATTTGATACATGCACATCAGAATTATGAGAGGCAAGCATGCCAGTAAAATAAATTCCGTGAATTACATCACCGCTTCCACCAGAAAAGTGAACCTGATTAAATTCACCCTTCGCATTAATAACAACAAAGACTCCCCAAGCACTTTCTGGATTTAATCTTTTAATACTAATGGGTAGTTTTTCGCTTCCAATGGCCATTACGGGGCTATAAGAAATAAAAGAAGCATTCAAAAAAATTGTAGAACCGGCGCCAATAGATAATTCAAGGCCCTTTGGAATTATAACTGTTTCATTGAAATAATAATTGCCACTTGGCAATCTTATTGTGTTTTCATCTGTTTTTACAAAGGGCCTTGAA
>JBHPEK010000001.1:0-88130 GCA_042577045.1 Patescibacteria group bacterium | reverse complement strand
TGCGTCGACGTCCGACGTCGATGTAAAATTGAACGATTATGGAAAGGAAAGAAATTTTTGCACCAGGGGAATACTATCACCTCTACAATAGGACAATGTTGCATATTCCAGAATTTGAGGATTTTGGGAATGCAGAAAAACTCACTCAGTGTTTTTTGTTGTCTAACTCCACGGATTCGGGAAGAGCTTTTGATTATTTAAGAAACGACCGGAGTGCAACATGGAGAAAAGCTGTAGAAATTGCATGGAGGGGGGATAATCTCGTAGATGTTGTCGCTTATGTAATTATGCCTAATCATTACCATCTTTTGGTCAGAGAGTTGGCAGAAGGAGGAGTTACTAATTTTTCGCGCAGATGTAATACTGCCATTGCGAAATATATAAATGTAAAGAAAGAACGAAAAGGTTCACTTTTTGAAAGTAGTTTTAAAGCTAAACATATTGATTCAAATAATTATCTTCTTCATCTTTCTTTGTATATACACCTAAATCCTTTAGATTTTATCGCCAATAAAAATTGGCGAACAGGAAATTTAAAAAACTGGAATTCTAAAAAAAGAGAACTTATTAAATATCCGTGGTCTAGCTTGAAAAGTTTTATATACAAAGACTTTGAAGACTTAGTTTTATCTGGCACAGAAATAATTTTAGATCAATTTAAGGGCGGGGAAGAGTATGAGAGATTTTTAAAGGAGTGGTCAGCAAATGATTTAGAAAAAGTAAATGACCTTGTTATAGAATAATTCTTTTTTTGTTTTTGGGGGGTTTGGATGTATACTAGAAACAAGATGTCATCCCCCATAGAACAAATTAAACAACGACTTACAGTAGTAGATGTGGTTGGTTCTTATATTAAACTTCAAAAAGCAGGGGTGAATCATAAAGCCTGCTGTCCCTTTCATTCAGAAAAAGCACCGTCTTTTTATGTTTCTCCGCCACGTGAAATGTGGCATTGCTTTGGGTGCAACCGCGGTGGAGATATCTTTGAATTCGTTAAGCAAATAGAAGGAGTAGAATTTCCCGAAGCTCTACGTATCTTAGCCGACCGCGCTGGAATAACCGTCACTTACCAAAGCCCCGAATTTAGAGATGAAAAAACAAAACTTTTAGATATTTTAAAAGACTCGGCATATTTTTATCAGAAGCACTTGACAGAAAACGGGGAGGTCTTAAATTATTTGTGGAAAAGGGGAATTAAAAATGACACCATTAAAAATTTTAATATTGGTTTTGCTCCCCTGGAAGAAAATGGTTGGCGTCATTTATTTAGTTATTTAAAAAGTAAGGGGTATGATGGAGAAGAAATGGTTAAAGCTGGGCTAGTTATAAAAAAAGAAAACTCCACAGATTATTACGATAGGTTTAGGGGCAGAGTGATGTTTCCCTTGAAAGATGGGTCTGGCAGAGTGGTTGGTTTTTCGGGGCGAATTTATGGTGAAGAGAAAGAAGGAGTTGGTAAGTATATAAACACACCGCAAACTATTTTATATGATAAATCTAAAGTTCTCTATGGTTTTGATAGGGCGAAGATGGAGATTCGCAAAAAAGATTCTTGTGTTTTGGTAGAAGGGCAGATGGATGTTGTCATGTCTCATCAGGCAGGTGTAGAAAATGCCGTGGCTGTTTCAGGTACTGCGTTAACCAACCAACATTTGGAAATGATAAAGCGACTTACTGAAAACCTGGTGATGGCTTTCGATAGCGACGACGCAGGGCTTACTGCCGCCAGAAGAAGTATAGATTTGGCGCTAGAGAACAACTTTGAAGTCTTGGCCGTTTCTATGCCTAAAGACAAAGATCCAGCTGAAATTATTTTAGAAACACCAGACAAGTGGCAGGCGATGGTTGAGGGAGCAGTTCATATCATAGAGTTTTACTTAAGTGTTTTGAAAGAAAAACATGGTAAGGGGAGAGAGTTTAAAAAGGCAGTAGAAAAAGAGGTCTTGCCTTATATTTTGCATATTAAGAGCGGGGTAGATAGAAGTCATTGGATGAAGAAAATAGCCAAAGAGTTAGATGTTTCAGAGAGTATTATTTCAGAGGAATTAAAGAAAGTAAGAATTGGAAAAAAAGATTCACCAATTAAAGAGGAGAAGGTTGAACAAAAAGATAGAAAAATAATGCTTCGAGAAAAACTTGCTGGCATATCTTTGTGGAAAAAAGACAAAGAACTTATTCCTGAATTTGCCAAGAAAGAAGTAGAAGAACTTTTAAGAAATTTAAAAAAAGAAGAAAAGGAAAAGATGTCCTTTGAGGCAGAGATTTATTGTGGTGGAATAGAAGATATCGAGGCAGAAATTAAACACATCGCCGATCAACTTCAAAAAGAAACCATCAAGGAAAAACTAGAGAGTTTGGCGGAAGAAGTAAGAAGATTAGAAAATGAAGGAAAGACGGAAGAGCTAGAGAAAAAAATGAATGAATTCCGCACCCTCTCTCAAGAGCTCGCAGGAGTATAAAAACCAGCTAAACACCATAAAACCCCCTAGGTTTTGTATAGTTTAGGCTAAATTAATCAAAACATGGTAGGTGTGGACAACTATTGATTTTTTCCTAGAATTTGGTATATTGAAAGTGTGCTTGCGAGACGTCAGTCTCTATCGGCATCAAAGCTGATGGCAGGCACACTAAAGGATCCCTATTTTTTCAGGGATTTTTTATTATGTTTTCTGCAAACAACAATAACTTAAATCTTCTTTTTTGCTCATTTCTTGTTCTTGGAATACGTCCTTTTCTCATGATGTGGTTAAAACCTAGTCTACTGAATGAAACAAATTCGTTATTTAAAGCCGGACACTGAATACGTCCTATTTTTGAATAAACTTTTTTAGCTTTTTCTTTTGCTTTTTTATAGCCAAGGTTCCAAGTTCTCATAGACACTATTTTAACAATTTGAATAAAAAAACAACACCCTCAAAGTCATACAAAAAACCAGCCCCGCAGTTGCGGGGCTGGTTGGTTCTACATACGTAAGCCGAATTCTGTTTTATATAGTCATTTATCTGCCTCGCCAGTTACCTGGCGGGTCGAGCGGCACTTACCAATGCTACGCATTGGAAATAACCAAATTACAAGATACAAATTCCAAATTGGTTATTGTTTCTTGGTTATTGGAACTTCCAGTGCTTTGCACTGGCACACGGCCTTGCACTCTGGTAAGGATTTAGCCGTTTCAATCCAATAGTTTCCTAATGGACTACACCACTTGGGTGTCCGTTATTATTTCTAACAACGGCGTCTCTGTTCGCACCTCTCCAGTGCTTTGCACTGGCGACGGGTGTTACCGCGCTACCATTCTCCAAATCTAGCACTTCGCGATTGGGCTAGAATTGGGAGTGTTCGGACTTTCCTCCCCGCAACTGCGGGGCGACTATTCAATTATAGAACCACTATAAATATAACATAATTATGCAAATATGTAAACTGGAACATAAAATCCCCCCAAAAAATACTGGGGGGATTGCTTTCTTATTTTAATAACAGTTTATTGAGTTTGGTACTTTTTACCAGTTCATCCAAATTTCCGCCGGCAATTCCGGGGGAGAGTTGGTGTTTCTTATTAACCTTAAAGCACGTCGCACCGAAAAGTTTTTTTGCCTCTTCGGCAACATTTAGTATTTGAGTGCTAAACAGCAGGCTAATACCTCTCTCGTGAACGGTTCGGAGGATTCTCATGGCCAAATGCATTCCTGCTTCTTGTTGGGTTGCCGAACCAAGTTCATCAAGAACCAGTAAGACATCTTTCCCAGGAACCTTCTTTATTTCCTCGAAAATATTTTCCGTCTTTTGAAGCAGAACTTGAACCACCGATCTTCCGCTAATTCCTTCAATGAACACCATCCCCATGTGGGTCTTTGGGTTCAAGCGAAACTTTTTACCCAAAACGATACCAATACTTGGGGCCAGATATACCCATCCAGTAACTGTATGTTCGGTAACGGTTTTTCCACCACCATGCATACCGGTCAAGCTGACCATCGTGCCGTTTATAGCTGGTAGGCCATTGACAGGAACAATCTTACCATTCTTTAGCGTTTCCCCGAGGTGCATTGGGTATAGATCATCAAATTCAACGATATTTTCTTCGGAATCAAGGACAATTTCTGGAAAACAAATTGATGTCTTTAGTTTTTCTGCCTGTCTTTTTACCGAACATAAAATACTGTTCATTTCCAGCAGTTGATATTTACCGTTATGAACAAAATCGCAAAAATCGTTTATTGCTCGATAAACCAAGACCACATCTTTTCCTTCATACAAGTTCTGCAGGGCATTCCACTTGTGAACTGCGTCGGTTTGCGGGGATGCACAGGCGCTTATTCTTTCAAAAAATGTCGGATCTGCTTCTTCCACAGCCGACCGTATTCGGGAATTATCTACGGCTTTTTTGTTTCCTTTTGCTTGTTTAACCAGATTTGCGCGCGCCTTGCCAATTAAGTCAAGGCGTTTTTGGGAATATCCATCAAAGTTGGTAAACTCGAAAGAAAGATCCACTTCTCTGGAATAGGGCACTTCAATATCATAAATTTGAAACCTCAAACCATCTTCGTGGCGATTTAGCTTCTTGTTCAGCACTTTTCCGTACGAAAAATAGACATGTAAAACATACTCTTGAAAACCTCTTCCACCAAGGGCTGGTAAGGCCTCTAGTGTCTGCTCGTTGAGATGAACCTGCACGGCACGCACTAGATCATTTTGAATTTCGTCAAATCTTTCAACGGTCATGATCTCGTAAGCTTTCTTTCTTTCCATTTCATTGTGGTGGTTAATTCGCCACTTAACAAATCTACCGATAGTTCCGCCGAAAATGAATTTCCGAAAAGTGTTACTTCTTAACCATTTAGGGTAGGCCTTTTGGCGAGCTTCAGACAGGGCAAAACTAAATGTTCGGTGTCCATGAGATTCCAGAATGTAAGAATTTAAAACCCCTGTTTTGTATTTGGTAACAGTTTCATTATTTTCGCTTGCTGGATCCAGCTCTTTCCAACTGTGAGATTTACAAGTAATTGTGGCAGTCCCTTCCATCACGGCAGTTGAGGCCAGTTCTTCGCCAATAATTTTTGCCATATTTTTTTCATCTGCTTCAAGACCCTTAAAAGACGCTAGCGTATCGTAGAATTTTTGGAGACGATCAGGTAACGACTGGTAGCTTTGAGAAGCCAAAAAATCTATCAGATTATGCACTGACATCCAAAACCGGTTATGTTTCAATTCCGGGTCATAATAGTTCCTAAAGGATACTTCTGATGCCAGAGTAGCTGTGGGACTAAGATCACGAATTACATCTATGAATTTTGGGTGTTCGTGGATATACCGCATCATTTCAGATCTTTCATGTGCCTCCATAGCATCGGCGTTTCCGAAACCACTGCTAAGTGGGGAGGTATGAACCCCAAGCTCTTTAAGAATGCTGTTTCGTGGAAAATCTTCTCCGTTGATAATTACCATCTTTTTGGTATTGTTATTCCAAAAAGTAAAATCTTTTGGGTACTGTCCTAAGTTCGGTTTAATTGCCATTTTTTCTCCTTTTCAAGGTGCTTTTGTGTGGGGTGCCCTAAAAGGGCACCGATTTAAAATTCAAGTATTTTTAGCATATGCCTATAAATATGTCAAGGCTTTCACTTATCCCCGCATAGTCCACTTATGTTTTTAAGCCATAACTGCTATGATGGTATTAACATTATAAACATTATAAATAAAAAATATTTATGGAAGACATAAACATCAAGATCGAAGAATCAGAGGTGATTAACTCGGAATCTTCGGAAAAGCCAGCAAAGTCAAACACGAATTGGGGAAAAGTTTCTTATTATTTATTTTTAACTCTGGCGTTTCTTTTGCCATTTTGGATACTTCCTTTTGGTGGTCTTTCGTTGGCGATTAGTAAGTCACTGTTGGTTTATGTGTTGGTTTTAGCTGCTGCTATTTTTTATCTGATTCAGGTGCTCCAAGAAGGAAAGATTATATATCCGAAAAGTATCGCCTTCTTGGCCTTGGCGGTTATTTTGCTTGTTACTCTTCTTTCGGCCTTGTTTTCGGTTTCTAGGCCGTCTTCCTTTTTTGGTATTGGTAGTGAGGTGAGCACGTTTTCATTTCTTCTAATATTGGGAATCGCCGCTTTTATGATAGTTTCTCTTTTTCGGTCTGAAAAAAGTGTTCTCACATTTTTCTTTTTGTTTATTGTTTCTTCACTGATAGTCTTTTTGGTTCAAATCTTTAGTTCTGTATTTGGTTTTAGTTTTGGAGGGCTTCTTCCGAGCAAGACAGACAATTTAATTGGCAGTTGGAATGAATTAGGTATATTCTTTGGGTTTATTGGTCTTATTTCGGTTATTGTTTTAGAGTTTTTTGGAGATAATCTTGCCGTTCTAAATTCTGGACGCAAGTGGAGAGTTTTCATTTTCTTCATTTTAGGAGTGTCTCTTCTTACGATGGCAATTGTAAACTTTACTTCAGTGTGGATTGTTTTTGGTCTTTTTCTCCTAGTATTTCTTGTTTATTTGTTTTCTTCCTCGGGGAGAGAAAAAAATCTCATTAGATTGCCATTTTTTATAATACTAATTGCCTTATTTTTTGTCTTGGCGAGACCACTTGTTGGCGATTTATCTTCTTCAATGGGTTTGGATATGTTAGAAGTTAGACCGTCATGGGGTGCCACATTTAGCGTGGTTAAAGAAACATTAAGTGTTGGAGCTAAAAATACTATAATAGGTTCTGGCCCAAACACTTTTGTTTACGATTGGATAAAATTTAAGCCAGTTGAAATAAATGAAACTATGTTTTGGAATGTTAGATTTCAAAATGGGATTGGCTTGCTACCGTCTATAATTGCAAATACCGGCATTTTGGGGATACTGGGGTGGCTTACTTTCCTCAGTATGATTCTTTATTATGGAATTAGGACCGTAAATTATTCAGAAAACAATACAACTAAAGGACTTTTGTTTGGGTCATTTATTGGGTCTGTTTATCTCTGGGTTTTTGCTATTATATATGTTCCAGGAAATTTCTTGTTAACTCTCGCTTTTTTGGTAACTGCTTTGTTTGTTGCTATGTTGGCCAGAGCTGGACTCCTAGAAATGAAAGAGTTTTCATTTTCTGGAAAATCAAGTATTAGTTTTGTTTCTTCTCTTGTTGCTGTCCTTCTGCTTATTGTTAGTATTGCCGGTTTTTACTTGGTTTTTCAAAAATACGTAGCCGTTTATTCTTATGTCCAAGGGCTCAGAACTTTTAACACGGAAGCCGATTTAGATAGGGCGGAAAATTTGTTTTTAAGAGCGGCTCGCTTTGACAAGCAAGACAGATACTACAGAACTCTTAGTGAGACAGGATTAGTTAGGTTGTCATTGCTTTTACAACGGGACTTGCCACAAGAAGAAGCGCGGATGCAGTTCCAAAATATCTTAGCAACAACTGTTCAGCATGCTCAGACGGCTGTTGATATAAACAACATAGATCCAAGCAACTGGATGATGCTTGGGGAGGTTTACCACAACATCGTTCCTTTTCAGATAGAAGGCGCTAGAGAGGCCGCCTTGAGTGCTTACTCCAATGCTTTAGCGGTATCTCCTTCAGACCCTAGTCCATTTTTGTCTGCTGCCCAAGTTGAAGTTACTTCTGGAAATTACGAAGAAGCGAAAAGTTATCTTGCCTCTGCGCTTAATATAAAAAGAAATTACACATCGGCGCTTTTCCTTCTTTCACAGATCACAGCTCAAGAGGGGGATCTAGAGAGCGCTATCCAGCAAACAGAAGTTGCGCGGTTAACCGCCCCTAATGATGTTGGTGTTTTGTTTCAGCTTGGTATGCTTTATTACCAAAATGAAGATTACTCAAATGCCCAAAGTGTTTTTGAGAGAATTATTGTAATTAATCCAAATTATTCAAACGCTAGATATTTCCTAGGATTGGTATATGATATGGACGGCGAAGAAGATCTTGCAATTGAACAGTTTGAAATTATCCAATCTCTAAATCCAGACAATACTGAGGTTCAGCAAATATTGTTTAATCTAAATGCTGGTCGTTCTGCTCTTGCTAGTATTTCACCTCCAGAACCTGCTCCTGAAGAAAGAGAAGAACCGCCAATAGACGAGGAGGAATAAAAGTTAGATATTTTTAGCCACTAGAATTTAGCCACTAGTTGTCCCCACTAACTGTTAGTGGCTAGGCGACTAGTGGCTAGTTACTAATTAAATATGCAAAGATTTTTAAACTACATAAACAAAGAAGTTAATGGTCTTCATCAAGCAGCTTTTTTGTTGGCCTCTGCTTCCATTGGTGCAAAAATCCTTGCCATCTTAAGGGATCGGCTTTTGGCCTCAAGTTTTGGTGCCGGAAAAACCTTAGATATTTACTACGCTTCTTTTAGATTACCAGACCTGCTCTATGTTGCTTCTCTGTTTCTTGTTTCTATCACGGCGCTGATTCCAATTTTCTTAGACAAGAAAGACAAGAAAGAGAAGAAAGAATTTATAAATATCGTTTTTTCCGCCTCTTTTATAATAATGGTTGTTTCGGTTGTTATTTTGTTTTTTATAACTCCATTTTTGGTTGGTTTTGTTGCCCCGGGTTTTACTGGTGAAGACAGTAAAACTTTGATAAATCTAAGTAGGATTCTGCTTCTTTCTCCACTTTTTCTTGGTTTTTCTAATTTAGTTTCTAGTGTTATCCAATCTTTTCGACGTTTCTTTGCTTATGCCCTCAGTGGTGTTTTTTATAATCTAGGAATTATTTTAGGAATTTTGTTTTTTTATCCTAAGTTTGGAATAAACGGTGTAGCCCTCGGTGTTATTTTGGGGGCCTTATTGCATTTTTTAGTGCAAGTGCCGTCTTTGGTCAGACTAGGGTTTTTCCCTGTGTTTACTACAGCTGTTTTTAAAAAGAGTGCTTGGATTGATATCAAAAAAGTATTCAGGCTTTCTTTTCCTCGAACCCTCGGGCTTACCTTAAATCAAGTTGTTTTAACTGTGGTTACAGCGTTAGCCTCAGTTTTGACAGCAGGAAGTATTACAGTTTTCAATTTGGCCTCCAACTTACAGGCAATTCCTTTGGGTGTAATTGCCCTAAGTTATAGTGTAGCTGCTTTTCCTTCTCTTGCTAAAAGCCACTTGCAAAAAGAAAAAGAGAGATTTCTTTCTTTGGTAGTTTCTTCGTTTCGACATATCTTATTTTGGCTTTTACCAGCAACAGTTCTTTTTATTATTTTACGAGCGCAGATTGTTCGAGTGGTTTTGGGTTCCGGAGCTTTTACGTGGACAGATACTCGCCTTACGGCTGCTTCTTTGGCTCTTTTTGCTCTTTCCTTGTTTGCCCAAGGACTAATTCTTCTTTTGGTGCGTGCTTTTTATGCCGCAGGTAAAACAAAGTTACCACTTATTTTAAATATTATTTCTTCTATTTTTATTATAATTTTTTCTGTAGGATTTCTTTTTTATTTTAAATATTCTACAGATGTTCAAAACTTCTTTAGTGGTCTTTTAAGAGTAGACGATGTGGTAGGTGTTTCTGTATTGGCCCTTCCTTTAGCGTTTTCTTTGGGTACCATTTTAAACTTTTTTCTTTTGTATTATTTCTTTCAGAAAGAGTTTGGTAAAATTACTCACTTTTTCAAAAAATCTTTAATCCAAATAAAAATTGCCACATTGGTTGTTGGTTTGGTGGCTTATTTTGGATTGCAAATATTCTCGTGTTTTTTCAATTTAGATACTTTTCTAGGAATTTTTATGCAGGGGTTTTTGGCTGGCACCATAGCTCTTTTTGCGGGCTTCTTGGTTTTGAGATTATTTAAAAACGAAGAGTTAATAGACCTTACAAAGTCTTTTAAAAAGAAATTCCTATCTGCGTCAATTCTTAGGGACAACACAGAAGTAGTTGCCAAACCCGAGCCCGAGGAATTACCATAGTGTCCAGTATCTGTGGGAAGTCCGACTTCCCACAGAGGAGTTATCATAAAATAAAAAACCCCACAAGGGTGGGGTTTTGTTTATGGAAATATGCGAGGAACGTCTGAAATATTTGTAAGAGGTCCTAGCGGAGTTCTTTTGACGGTTTCTTTGTCAATAAAGACAATTCCTTTTGGCGGCATGAGTTTGTAAACGACTACATTGTCTACCAGCAAAATAAGTCCTTCAAAGTTCCATCCGCTTGTTTTTTCGATCCTTAAAAGATTTAAAAAATGGAGAATTACGTTTCCTTTTGACTTTTTCTTTGTCTCTCCGAAACTGATTTTAAGAGCCAATCCTCTGTTTTTTGCATTAAGAAACGTCTGAACATTTTCTCGCAAGTCTTCAAACCTTATGTTCGGATTATGCATAAACATTTTTTCCACAGTTATGTGGTCCCATGTTTCTACATTTGGACTGGTGTGGCCCATGCCAAGTATCGTTAGTTCTTCTCCAGTTGTCTTTCCTTCCTGTATCTCATAGATATAAACATCTCCTGCTTCTTTATAGCTTTTGAACGGAGAGGTGATGGTGTTTTGGGAAACTGGAAGTAATATCGTTTGACAACCAAACATTAAAAACAGAGAAAATAATAAAAGTATATTTAAATGTATACGTCCTTTTTTCATTACGCCACCTCCATTTTATTTGTGAAAGAGCCGTTTTTCTGCTCTAATTATAGAGTAAAACACGAGGAATAAATATGCAAGAAAAAAACAATATTAGAAATTTTAGTATTATTGCGCATATTGACCACGGTAAGTCAACTTTGGCTGATCGGTTCTTGGAATTGACTGCGACCATAGAGAAGAGAAAAATGAAAGAACAAGTTTTAGATCAAATGGAGTTAGAGAGAGAAAGAGGTATTACCATAAAAATGCAACCAGTCCGAATGAGTTTTGAGGGGTATCAACTCAATTTGATTGATACTCCAGGACATATAGATTTTTCTTACGAGGTGTCGCGTTCTCTTAAGGCTGTTGAGGGGGCAGTACTTTTAGTAGATGCCACTCAAGGAGTTCAAGCGCAAACAATTAGTAACTTAGAAATGGCAAAAGAGTTGGGGTTAACCATAGTTCCCGTTATTAACAAGATAGATAGTCCGAATGCACAGACCCCAGAGACGAAACAAGAAATTTTGGAAATTTTGTCTTGCGAGGAAAAAGATATTTTAGAAGTATCAGCTAAAACAGGGGAAGGCGTAGAGGCCCTGCTCAAAGAAATTATTTCTCGTATCCCACCTCCACACCCACACGACACCGAGTTTCGTGTAGATACACGAAACTCGGTGTCGTGTGGATTCAGGGGTTTGGTTTTTGATTTCGAGTATTCACCTCACAAAGGTATTATTTTATATGTACGATGCACAGATGGCCAAATCAAAAAAGGTGATAAGGTATTTTTACATCAAGCTGGTCTAAATTTTACAGTTGGGGAAATTGGCATTCTTAGCCCCACCCCCCTAGAAACTCCAGATCTAAAAACAGGAGAAATTGGATATGTTGTAACGAATGTTAAAGAGGCAGGTGTTGCCTCTGTTGGAGATACACTTCTTTCCAAAGGTAGTACCTTGGGGGCGCTAAAGGGATATAAACAACCCGCGCCAGTTGTTTGGGCTAGTATATACCCAGAGTCTCAAGACGATTTTACGGACTTAAAACAGTCGTTAGAAAGATTGAAGCTTTCAGACAGCTCTTTAGATTTTGAAGAAGAGGAAAGTGGTGTTTTGGGGCGTGGATTTCGTTGTGGTTTTTTAGGAATGCTCCATCTTGAAATTATTGTGGAACGCCTAAAGCGTGAGTTTAAGCTTGCTGTTGTGGTTGCTACTCCCAGCGTGGTTTACAAAATAGAAGATAAAAATGGCAATAAAAAAGAGATTTATTCAGCAGCGCTTTTTCCTGAACATTTTCAAATAGATAAAATTCTCGAACCATGGGTTGAAGTAAAAATTATAACTCCTTTTGATAAGTTGGGAGAAGTTATGCAAGTCTTAAAAAGACGAGATGCCATGGTGGGAGATACAGAAGGATTTGGTGAGCAGAAGAGATTTGTTTTAAAAGCCCAAATGCCCCTACGCGAAATGATGAACAATTTTTTTGAAGAATTAAAAAGTGCTACGTCTGGATATGCGTCTTTTAGTTATCAAATTATGGAAGATAGAAGGGGGGAACTTACTCGCTTAGAAGTTCTTTTAAATGAAGAGGTCATTCCAGCATTTTCAAAAATGATTGCCAAAAAAGATATGCAAAGGGATGCAAAAAATTTAGCCGAGAAATTAAAGAGGTTTTTGCCAAGAGCGCTGTTTGTGATTAAAATCCAAGTGAAAGCAAATGGGCGCATTATTGCTGCTCAAAAAATATCTGCTCTTAAAAAAGATGTCACCGCTGGTCTATATGGTGGAGACATAACTAGAAAAATGAAAGTGCGAGAGAAGCAGAAAAAGGGGAAGAAAAAATTAAGCAAACACGGCCGGGTAGATGTTCCCCACGACGTGTTCTTGAAGATGATTCAGGGTGGAGGAAATGATTAGTAGAAAAGTGGTACAATGAGGTAACCCACCATTCCGATGATTGCCAAAATACTGATGAAAATCCAAACAGCCCTGTTTAATTTTTTGCCACGTTTAGATAAATACATACTATATCTATTATAACCGATGAGAGAATTAAAACAAAAAAATAGATTAAATAAAATACTTTTTTCTCGACCAGTTTTTGCCATCTGCTTAGTTGTAGTGGTAATGTATTCGGTTTCTTTATATAAAATATACACAAGAAGCAGACAGGCCTCTTTAAGAAATGATTTAGTTAAGGAAGAAATAAAAGATATGGAGGGCAGGAAAAATGATCTAGGGGCCAATATTGGGAAATTAAGAACAGATGAAGGGATAGAGAAGGAGTTGCGTAAGAAATTTCAAGTGAAAAAACCGGGAGAGGACTACGTCATAATTATAGATAAAAACGAGGAGGAAGAAGGAAAAGACTTGTCCTCCGAAGTTTTAGCGAAGGAGGAGAGCTTCTTCAAAAAAGTCTGGGAATTGATAAAATTTTAACCCCCCGCCCAAACTTCTCTTCGGAGAAGAATGTTGGCGGGGGGCTTTTTTCTAAAATCTTTTTCCAAAGAAAATTCCAATTTCTTTGGAGGTTACTTTAACAAAAACCGGAAAACCTGGGTTTTTGTAGAGCCGAAACGCGGAAATTGCGACGTGGGCCAGAAGACCCGCTTCTACCAGATGGGCATTTACTCCTACTTCCTCTAGGAGTGCCAGGTCGCAGTATCCACCGTCACGTGTTTCGTGGAGTACTGTATATACTATCGGTTCCACGAAGTTCCATGCTAACCATCCCAAGACAAAGGGATTGTCTTTGGGGATTTTGCCCCAACCGAGAATAATCTCGGTTGAAAGGATTTGTTCTGCAAAACCACCGAAGAGAACCAGTTGTCTTTTTTGGCGATCATTTTCATTTAGGTGCCATTGAGGTCTCCAGTCTCCGCTGGCCGGTGCAGACCAGTCTAGCCTAGATCCTGTTAGCCACGATGCTACCTCATGTCCACCGTTGTGGCCGATCAGTTTACCGGCGGCAAAACCGGCCATAAATCCAGCTCCCTTTTTTGTCAGATTCCATCCAGTAGATCCTCGTTTACCTGCCATGGCGGGGTGGGTGATTGCCAATGTAAATACCAATACCAACGCGATTAATACAAGTCGTTTTACCATTTGGAAGCTCCTTTTCTTGGTTAAAATTTTCAGTTTTCAAAACTTAAGGTCTGTTTCTATTATACCTAACTTTATTTATTTGTCAAGGGTATGTATTTTCGTGTTTTGAGTAATTAAGTTATTATTAAAACAAGCGAGTATAGCCCCGATGTTCGCCAGAGGCGAAATCGAGGGTCCTCGACCTCCGCAAAGTGGAGCGTCGGGATTTAGTGGAATACATTAGCGAGTATAGTTTAGTGGCATGACGTGAGCTTCCCAAGCTCGAAACCGGGGTTCGATTCCCCGTACTCGCACAAGACAAAAATGGAGCAACTTAATGTTGCTTTATTTTTGTCTTGAATAAGATATGTGAGGGAATCGAAAAGCGGTTTGAGCTCGCTTTGCGAGCCAAACGCTGCACAGAATCTGTAAGATTCGATTCCCCGTACTCGCACAATAGGGAACTTTTTGCGCTCTAGCCACACTAGAAGTATTTAGATTTCACAAATCTCGGAGGTTCTAACTTAAAAATACTCAGTTTTGATATGCTTGACAAAATCCAAAAAATCTCTATAGTTTATTAGAGAAGAATCTTTCACAATTCACGAGAAAGGATTAGAGTATATTATGACATATTTATCATTGAAAAAATCTTTAAAAGTCACTAAAGGTTGTTTACCGGCCACTATAAAATCCAGAATATCTGAAACGCCGTTATGGGTTCATTTTTACCTAACCAGAAAATGCAACCTGAACTGCGATTATTGCCATGTTAAAGATAATACAAAAAAAGATATTTCTACCAAAGAAATTAAAAAAATCATTGATAAACTGTATTCTTTGGGGATAAGGGCTATTGCTTTTTTTGGTGGCGAGCCTACTTTAAGAAAAGATTTTTGTGAGATTTTAAAATATTCTGTAGATAAGCGAATTTTTTCATATTTTACTACAAATGGGACTTTGCTCAATGAAGATTATATAAAAAGAATTGTAGAAACAGGTGTGGATTATATCGAATTATCAGTAGACAGTCTTTTGGAGTTTAATGAATCAAGAAAGGATTACGTCAGAAGTAAAAAAGTTCTTGATTTACTTCTAAAATATCGGGAAAAATATGGATTTGGTCTCAAGACACATATAGTTTTAACAAACAAAAATCTTGCCACAGTGGTTAAGACAATCGAGCAAATCAACGACAAAAATAAGATTCCACTAACCATCGGTTATATTTGTAGATCAGTTGATGGGAACATAGCAGATGATGAGTCTTTGTTTTTTAACAGTGAAGAATCCAAACAGAAGCTTATTAAGGTCGTTAACGAGATAATAGAACTAAAAAGGAAAGGTGCACAAATTATGGATCCATACTCTTATTTCAAGGGTATGAAAGGATTCGTATATGGTGACCTTGAATGGAATTGTATGGCTGGTAAATATTCGTTTTCCGTTGACTATGATGGTTCTATACAATTATGTACTGGCCTGAAGCCCTATAGAATGAATGTTTTGGCAATGGGCAAAGACTTTTTTAAAAAAAGAAAGTTGGAAATTGAAGAAACTAAAAGATGGTGTACTAAATTGTGTTACTCCACATGCCATAATACGACAGCATACATGATAGATCATCCAATAGAAGCATTGATTGGTAAATAGAGCTCTTATTTCCTTGATCTACAAGATAAAAAAAGACCTAATTTATGGCATATATTAGGTCTTTTCATTTTCATGAACATCATGAACATTGTGTACATATACAAAGATAACAAACCGTTCTTTATCAGCGCCTTACAGCATTTCTAAGGCGTAATAAATCATCATTCACAGGGTTAAACATCGCCTTCAAACAGGTTCTAACCTGTTCCCCTAAAGTGCATAGAAAGAAGGAAGCCGGAGCGAAAGCTTCGGCTTCCTTCTGCGTCGACGTCGGACGTCGACGCAGTTATCGAGTGGCATCGAACCAATTCAATAGTTATGGTAAAATAGAATTATGAAAACAATACTAAACATAATTCGTCCAGAGTTTTTCGACATCTTCGGTATTTTTGTCTTCACCTTTTTTATCATCTTAGCTATCTGGGGGTTAAAAACAAAAAAACCACTTCCTAGGTGGTCTCTCATCATTTTACTTCTCGTCGGCATCGCCGGTATCATTGTAGACGGCATCATAGTCTACATCACTTACTTACAATAAACCCACATGGAAAAAATAGATTATAAATGTAACAAATGTGAAAATACTGAATTTGAGACTGGTCAATTGAGGGTAGTAGGAGGTTTTTGGACCAAACTTTTTAATATCCAAAGTTTAAGGTTCGTAACTCTAATTTGTAAAAAATGCGGATATACAGAACTTTATAAAAAGGAGACAAAAAAAAGCCGAAAACATTCTTGACTTCTTTACTAATTAAACTTTTAAAAAAAGGTCGAAGATGCCGGTTTCCGAAAAGCAACTAACTGTCCGTAAAAACACCTTGCTAAAGGTGTTTTTTGATGGGAAGATGAGTGAACATGGAAAAAAATAAATTGAGAGATATTCTTCAAACAGCTTTGCGAGATGATACCGCCTATCATTTGGCCTTAGAAGTTGCAAGAAAAAATTGTAAAGGCAAAATATGGCTCATTGGTGGTGCTGTATATAAAACAATAGCAAGCGGTCTTTATGGGTTAAAAATATCTACAAAGGATTTTGATTTTGTCATAGAAAAAGCAACAAAAGATTTGGTGTTGCCAGAAGACTGGAAAGCTATCGAAAATAAGCATGGAAATCTTAAATTAAACAACGACAGTATTGATATCGATTTAATACCGTTAGACAATATCCATTCCATACAAGAACGAGGATTAGAACCAGATATTTTGAATTTTCTGTCGGGGGTTCCGCTTACAATACACTCTATTGCTTTTGATATTGATAAACAAGAATTAATTGGTGACATTGGTATCCAAAGTATTCTTAAAAAAACTATCGATATAAATAATCAGCAAGAATACGATTATGTTGCAAATATGTATGATGGTAAATATTCTGTAGATCGTTATGCAAAAGACTTGGGGTTTTGTCCTCCCGGAGGTCGGACCTCCGGGAGCTATTGAAGTAAACCAAACTAGCGATTTTGACTTTTGCGTCGACGTCGGACGTCGACGCAGTTGAGGAAATATTGACCCGACTGCATCATTTCAATAACCAAAAACCAACTAGCGATTTTGACTTTTTGCTACGTTGCTACGAAGTCCGACGTCGTAGCAACTGCCCACAACCAACTATGGAGGTTAGACCTCCATAGTTGAGGAAATAAAAAAACACCCTTAAGGGTGTTTTTAGTTTTTATTCTTCGTTGATTCTTTTTTGGATATCTTTCACTTCTTTGCCCACACTTACCGCTATTTCACTAATTCCACCACCTTCCTCAATAACCTTGTTGCATGTAGTAAATGTTAAGATTAATAAAATAACCGTAGTAATTATTGCCCTAATAAGCACCTTTTCAATACCTGTAATTTTCGCCATTTTGCCTCCTCTTTTTCAAATAGCTGTTGTTTAGCCAAAGACTAGCAAAACATGTCTACTTTTTCAAGTACTTTTCTATATTCTTCTCCTCGTGCGGGTAGGTGCAGTCGGAGCAGTCCCAAATTTTTCCTTTGGGTAATTTTTCGTGGTAGAACCATTTGCCATCAGGGCTGTTTCTCTTACAGCCACCTTCTTTTTTAGATGTGTCATACTCTGGACAATAACACAGAAAACAATTCAAATTTTCTATCTTATGACACGGAGCGTTTGTTTTGTAGCAAGGGCAGGCTTTTGGATCTTTTTTTATCCTGTTCTCATATCGATATTCTTTTAAATCGTCTTTTTTCATTATATTTATTATAGCACATCGTTAATTGACGGGTTTTTTTGTTGTGGTAAATTAAAGCTAGAGTAAAGATTAAAGATTTTTGATAATTTCATATATATGGAGGTGTTGAATGAAAAGCAACGAAGAGAAGAGACTGATTAAGCAAACCAAGAGGTTTGGCTTTCCAATTTATAGTGCTGTAAAACAGGCAAATGATTTAGTTATTGAGTTGCTGAAACAGATTCCCACAGACAAGATGGACCAAGAATTAAAAAACGTTCATTTTGTAACCCCTAATGCCTATTTTATAGAAAGACTAGTAGACACTCGTTTATTTTCTATAATGGTTATTTTAGCTACTATGGTTATTGTCGCCAAAGATATTTATAGAAGAAATGGCATAGTTTTCCCCGAAGATGATTTTTTAAGCGATGATGCCTTGTCAGATTTTTTGCCAGAGCAAGAATTTATGGCGCTAAAAGATGTAAGTGGACAGGTAGACTTTGAAGATCTTTGCCTAGCAGTTATGGAGCGGGTGGTGGAAGCCATCGAGTCCCAGTTTTTTATGATTAGGAATTACAATTCTCGCATAGAAGAGTATTCAGCTAAATATGCCAGAAAACATCTTCGAATTATTAGAATGTATGCTTTTCTAGGGATTAATATTTCCAAAGTTGTTGAGGGGTTTGGTTTTACCGCGGAGGCGGGGGCATTACGTGCCCTAATGCACAGCTTGGTTTCTATTGAGGGTTTACTAATGAAGATGCAGGTAGACGAGCAAGATTTAGTTTTTGAACAAATTTTGCGTTTTCATGCGATACTAGAAAAACTGACTTTCATTGGTGCCAGTTTTTTGTTTTCAGATATGATTGGTGAAGAAATAACGGCCGTTATGAAAGTAGCCCGTGGTATAAAATATAATGCCAATCTCTTGTCCGACCTAGTTCTTCTGGACTTACCCGACAAAAAGAAAACAGCTATTCCATACGAAAAATATATTCTCACTGTCCAAAGTTTCAAAAGTGATCTTGAGAATCTCAAAAATAATTTTGCCAAATCACTGGGTGCTTTTTTTATCACCGAAGGTGAAATGGCGGGATTCCTTATAGATCTAAATTTTTCCAAGGCTCCTTTTTTGAGCCTAGATCAGAAACTTTTTTCTCTGGGGATTCCTTATCAGGTCTCAAAGGTAATAAACGATTATTTCGGTGAGAATCTTTGTTTTAGAGACATTTCAGAAACACCAGAAAAAGAATCTTTAACAAGAGAAGAGATTTATAAAGCGTTACACAAGGGCAATAAAAACTTTGTTCCGGCTCTGTCTCGTTTCATGGCCATGGTTACAGGTAAAAAACCTTCTCCAGTTTCTTACGCCTCTTTTGAGGAAGGGGGAACAGGCTATGCTAATTCTATCTCACCAATTTCGTATCTAGCAAAAATTAAGGATGGCGGCATAAAAATCATAAGTGAAACAGTCTCAAAGCTAGACTGTGAAGCAACCATGGAAGACTTGTTAGAACAATATGATGCAAGATTTCTAGATTTATATGTTAGAAAAAATGTTGGCGTGTGTTTTGTCATGGAATCAGATCCCTTTTTTATGTTTTTCGACCCGCCAGTCAGCATAATTGAAGCCAGAGATACTGGCATTGAAAGTACCGATCAATTTGCTCAGAAACTACAAAGTCTGCAAGTTGATTTTCATGAAATGGTTCACGCTACACAGATTGGCTCTCGGTTGATTTGGAGAGATGTGTTTTCTTCAGTCGCTGTGTTTCTTTGTGACTTAGCGATCAAATATTTAAAAGAAGGAATTCTTGATATTGACGAAATTACCAACAGGAGAATCAAGGGGGTTATCACAAAAGGTAAAACACGTCGGCAATTCTTGATAGAAGCCTTAAGGGTGTATATTGTTTTGTCTTTGGGTGAAGGAAAACTTCCAAATGATATGCGTAAAAACGGATTGTACAATGCCATCGCCAACAGCGACTTTGAAATTGAGGAAGATGGATATATAAATGCCGATGTTTTAAAAAGTATACCAATTGAATATTCAACTACGGCTAAACTGGCAACGGATACCATAAACGTTCTAAGTACCTCATCCGATATTTCCGAACTTGAAAAAATAGAGGAAACGCTTAAGGACCACATGCAAGAGCTTTCTAATATTGTAGAGACAATGGCGGAAGTATACTCACTTTATGCTATGCGGAAGTTTTTGGAGAACTTGCCAGACAGGCGTTATGGCGAAAACCGTAAAGCAGAATATCTTATTTCAATGAAATCCAGATTAGAACGGAGAGGAAAGCAGGCTCAAATTTATTTAGACCTTGCGGATCCAGGATACACTGTTATGGGATATGAGTTAAACATGTATCTTGCCCAGTATGGTATGATTTACGATCAGACCATTAACAACGAAGAAGATGAAGTTCCGGTAATGAATCATCTAATTTCTTTGGGGTATGATCCTCTCGATCCAATGGTCGCTTATGATGATATTGGAAAGTTAAATTTCTTAGCAGAAATTGAAAGTGTTCATCCTGCTGAGATTATGATGCCCATCAATTCGGCAAAGGCAATTATCGGCTTAAGGTATAGTGCAAACATACCCCTAATGATAGATTTTGTGAAAAGATTTGGCTCAAAAAAAGCATTCAGAATGCTTCTAGAAATAGAGTCTTTTGACCAAATTGAAGAGAAATTAAACGAAAAATAATATATAAAACAAAACCCCCCAAAAGGGGTTTTTTACTTGTTTTTAGGCTGTTTTTTTGCTATAATTTAGACAAGATGAAAGAACTAACCACGGCTAAGAATAAGGGTCATTTACACCCCCTAACTCAAGTTACACGTCAAATGACGGACATTTTTCAGTCAATGGGTTTTGAGGTGGTTTTAGGGTCTGAAATGGAGACAGAATACTACAACTTTGATGCTTTAAACATACCAAAAGATCATCCTGCTCGAGATGCGTGGGACACATTTTGGCTAAAAAATGGCAATCTTTTACGTACTCACACCTCACCAATGCAAGCACGCTTTATGGAGGATACAAAAAATCAGCCACCTTTTGGTATTGTTGTACCAGGAAGATGTTATCGATATGAAGCCACGGATAGGACTCACGGTTTCCAGTTCTATCAGCTAGAAGGGCTAATGATTGGGAAGGATATTACCATGGCTCACCTCAAAGGAATACTAGAAGAATTTTTTAAGAAATTTTTTAAAGATGATGATATCGAAGTAAGGTTTCGTCCGGGTTATTTTCCATTTGTTGAGCCAGGGATTGAGGCAGACTTAAAACTAAAGGGCGAGTGGCTTGAGATTCTTGGAGCAGGCATGGTGCATCCTCAAGTTTTAAAAAATGCTGGCGTAGATTCAAACAAGTATCAAGGTTTTGCTTTTGGTGCCGGCATAGAGCGCATGGCAATGATTAAATATAAAATAGAAGACCTTAGATTATTCTACGGAAATGACTTAAGGTTTTTAAATCAATTTTAAAATGAAGTTTAGTTACAATTGGATACAATCTTATTTTGATAAACCTCTGCCAAATCCAGAAAAACTGGCTGAGCTTTTTATTATGCATAGCTTCGAGGTTGAGACAAAAGAAAAAGTTGGAAACGACACTATTTTGGATTTGGATATTTTACCCAATCGTGCTGGGGATTGCTCTTCCCACTTAGGCATATCTAGAGAAGTGGCAGTTCTTATTGACCAAAAAATTGTTGAGCCAAAATTTAGTTTAGAAAATATTATATCTGAAAAAACAAACGACAATCTTACACTTGAAGTTCAGGAGCCAGACTCATGTCCACGCTACATGGCACTACTTATTAAAAATGTGAAAGTTAATTCATCTCCAGACTGGATAAAAGAAAGACTTGAGGCTATTGGCCAGAAGCCTATCAACAACATCGTAGACATTGCCAACTACGTCATGCTGGAAACTGGTCAACCTCTTCATGCCTTTGATTTAAAAAAACTAGGAGGTCAGAAAATAATTGTCCGTCTGGCAGAGAAAGGAGAAAAGTTGACTACCCTAGATGACCAGAATCCAGTACTAGATGAAACGGTTTTACTTATTGCTGACGATAAAGATCCTTTGGCAGTTGCTGGTATAAAAGGTGGTAAGAAAGCAGAAATAACAGAAGAAACAAAGGACATAGTTATTGAATCAGCTGTTTTTGACCCAATTAGTATACGCAAAGCGTCTAGAAAGATTGGTATTGTTACTGATGCCTCTTATCGTTTTGAGCATGGTGTTTCCATGTTTTTGCCAGAAGTGGCCATAAATAGGGTGGCTAATTTAATACAGGAAATAGCAGGTGGGGAAGTAGCTGAGGAGAATATTGACATTTGTTCAAAAAAGCCCAGCTTATCAAGCATTTCTTTTACAAAAGAGGATGTCGAAAAGTTACTTGGCATAAAGATTTCTGAAGATGAGATAAATAAAATTTTAAATAATTTAGGTTTTGACGTGGAAAATAAGTCTGGTAAGTTTGTCGTCAGTCCGTCCAAATGGCGATTAGATATAAATATTAAAGAAGATCTTATAGAGGAGATTGCTAGAATATATGGATATGAAAATATAAAGTCTGAAATACCAAAGGAGTCTCTTCTTCTCGGGGAAAGAAATGAGGAGTATTTTTATTCTAATTTAGTAAAAGGTATTTTGGCTGACATGGGCCTTACAGAAGTTTACAACTATTCTTTTGAAAAAACAGGTCAAGTAGAATTAAAAAATCCTATTGCATCAGACAAAAAATATCTAAGAATGAATTTGCTACAAGGGTTGAGATTAAACGTTGCAGAAAATTTTAAGAATTTCGATGATGTAAAATTATTTGAAATTGGAAAAGTTTTTGATAAAAATTTAGGTGAGAAATTGCATCTTGCCATAACCATAGATAATAGAAAAAACAAAAAAGAAAATATTCAAAAAATAAAAGGTGCTGTAGCAGAGCTTCTGAATAGATTGGGCATTGCCGATGTGGACGAGTTCAATGAATGCATTAAGTCAGACGTTTATGTTTTTGAATGTGATATGGACAGAATCATTGAGCTAACAGGAGATAATTTGGAATTACCAGAAATTCAGAACCATGAAATGGCTAATTTTGAATACAAACCATTTTCAAAGTTTCCGGCAATTATACGAGACGTTTCTCTTTTTGTTCCCAAAGACATACAAATTGTTGAAGTAATGGATATTATTGAAAATACTGCTGGAGAATTTTTAGTGGATACAGATTTGTTTGATGAATATTCTCCGCCAGATGAAGATAAAAAAAGTTTAGCATTTCGGTTGATTTTTCAGAGTTTTGAAAAAACACTAACCGACAAAGAAGTTAATGAAATTATGGAAAAAATTATTGGCGCTTTAGAACAAAATATATCATGGCAAGTCCGAAAAAAATAACATCGAAAAAAAAGTCGGGACAAGCAAAAAAAGAAGTAAGTTATGGGGCAAAAGACATCTATGTTTTAGAGGGTCTTGACCCAGTTAGAAAGCGCCCCGGTATGTATATTGGTTCCACAGGTATAGATGGCCTTCATCACTTGGTATGGGAAGTGGTAGACAACTCTATAGATGAAGCCATGGCGGGTCATGCCAAAAACATTTCTATTACATTTTTACCAGACCATAAGGTGCAAGTCGTAGATGATGGCCGAGGAATACCAGTAGACATACATAAACAAACAAAGGTTTCTGCGCTAGAAACAGTGATGACCACTCTTCATGCTGGGGGTAAGTTTGGTGGTGATTCTTATAAAATTTCTGGAGGCTTACATGGAGTGGGTGTTTCTGTGGTGAATGCTTTGTCTAAAGATCTTACAGCCGAAATTTGTCGAGATGGCTTTCTTTGGTCGCAAGAATATCAACAAGGTAAACCCAAGTCCAAAGTTAAAAAAGGCTCCAAGTGTAGTGGTTCAGGTACGTCTATTACATTTGTTCCCGATAAAGAAATTTTTTTGGGGGAAGATAAAAAAATTCCAGACTATGAATGGAAAAGAGTTTTGCGACACTTGCGTCAGCAAGCATACTTGGTAAAAGGAATTAAAATCGCTGTTCGTGATCACAGGGAAAAAGATGAAAACTTGCACAAGAGCCACACTTTTTATTTTGAAGGTGGCATACATTCATATGTTTCTTATTTAAATAAAGGATTAGAAGCTCAACATCAAAGTATCTTTTATGTTTCTAAAGAGGACGAGAAACAGCAGATTTTGGTGGAAGTGGCGCTTCAGTACGTAGATGATCTTAAGGCTAGAGAAATGGGTTTTGCAAATAATATTTATACTCCAGAAGGGGGAATGCATATTACAGGGTTTAGGACAGCTCTAACTAGGACATTAAATGATTATGGTAGAAAAAATGGATTAATTAAAGATTCCGATGACAATTTTACCGGCGACGATGTACGAGAAGGGTTAACCACCATTATCTCTATTAAATTAAGAGAGCCACAATTTGAGGGGCAAACAAAAGCAAAACTAGGTAACCCCGAAGCCCGCACAGCGACGGAAAGTATTTTTAGTGATGCATTTTCTTATTTTCTTGAAGAAAACCCTAAAGACGCCAGAGCAATTATCGAGAAAGTTTCCTTGGCCCTGCGTGCCAGAAAAGCAGCTAAAGCTGCCAAAGAAAGTGTTCTTAGAAAAGGTGCCCTAGACGGCCTAACTCTTCCGGGTAAGTTGGCGGATTGTCGAAATAAAAATCCAGAAGATTCTGAACTTTTTATTGTCGAGGGTGATAGTGCCGGCGGTAGTTGTAAGCAGGCTAGAGATAGAGGGTTTCAAGCCATTTTGCCTTTGTTTGGTAAAATTTTAAACATCGAGAAATCACGATTGGACAAAGCGCTCCAATCCGACAAGATTAAAATTTTAATTACTGCGCTGGGCACAGCTGTCTCAGATGATTTTGATATTGAAAAGATTCGTTATCACAGGATAATTATTGCTACCGATGCCGATGTAGACGGTGCTCACATTAAAGCACTTTATCTCACTTTGTTTTTTAGATATTTCCCAGAAATTATAAACAGGGGCTATCTTTATATTGCCAATCCACCTCTCTATAAAGTTCAGTCTGGAAAAACAATTGAATATGCCTATGATGACGAGGGGAAAGATAAGATTGTGGAAAAGATGCTCAAGGAGAAGAAGTTGAGGAAAAAGGAAGCTCCGATTTTGTCTCCAGAAGAGCTGGAGGAACAAAATCGTGAGTCCTCGACTTCGCCGAAGGCGGACGTCGGGATTGATGAAGCAAAGGCAGACGAAAACAAACTCAAAGGAATTAGAATTCAGAGATACAAGGGTCTTGGAGAAATGAATCCGGGGCAATTGTGGGAAACTACTATGGATCCAGAAAGGAGAGTTTTGAAGCAAGTCACAGTTGAAGATGTGTCTGAAGCAAATAAAACATTTGATGTCTTGATGGGCAAAGAGGTGGCACCAAGGAAACTCTTTATTCAGACTCACGCCAAGGCAGTTGAAAACCTAGACGCGTAAGTATATAATTAAGCTTTAATCACCGGCTGGGAGGTATTATAGAGTAAAAATAGCCTCTATCGTACCTCCCCAGCCGGCTTTTTTGTATCTGCGATTGACAGACTTGGTGGTAGGTGGTATTGTGTAGGCAGTTAGTTCTTTGAATTGTTCAAAGAAACCGCACTGACGGATTCAGGAATTTTCAAATAATAAGGAGGTCGTCATGGCACAAAATGTCGCAGGCGAAATGTACGAAAGTATCACGGGTCAGTTATTTGAAATTGGTCGACAACTTCGGCAAAAAGGTGGTTATTCATTTAGTCCAGAAATGCTTCAAAAACATCTTCAGGATGCAATTGAGGGTCGATTTGTAGACTTCCCGACTTGGAAAACCATCAAACTCGGCACATATGGTTCTACCAATGCAATTCGTAAAGCTCTTAATCATGGCTTTCGTGTTAGCAACCGGGCTGACGACATCTTGAAAAAGATTGAAGTCAGTCCAGTTGAAACTGAAATTGAACTCGTTGTAGCCACAACAAAACAGTTAACCGACAAAGATCGTGCTACGACACAAGAGGTCTTTGAAGGAGGCAAGAGTCGTGGTTGGGAACCATGTCCTGCCGAGGGTGGCCCTCAACTGCGATTGCAGTACAGAGATCAACCCAAAGGTGATTGGCTTCGAATTGCCATGAAGCCAATAGCTGGCTCGGATGGTGATCTCGATGTCTTCCTTGTGGAGCACGACGGTGTCGGTCTTTGGCTGCACGCCCTCTATGGCGATCCTGGCGGTGTCTGGGGTGGTGATGGTCGCTGGGTTTTTGTTCGTCGCAAGTAGCTTTCTTGGACACTTTGTCCTTGGTCACTTAATTAAAACCCAAAACCCCTGTTTTTAGCGAAGCAGGGGTTTTTTGTTTTTAAATCCATCGACATCCGATGTCGTATAAACGTCGACGTCGGACGTCGACGTAGTTGAAACTAAGGCATATTTCGACTCCCACCATGAAAACCAAGTAAGGTTTTCATAGTGGGAGGGTGTTTTTTGGTATCTGTGTCCTGAGAGAGATACTATCTCTCTCAGGACTTCCCACAGATGAAAAATATTTGGGTTGACGGAGGGTGAAGGGGGATGGTATAAATGTTTTAGATAGCAAAGAGCAAAGGAGGATTAGATATGTTGGAAATAATTGTTGGTTTGGTTTTGTGGTGCGTCCTATTATTTTTCGGTACAGTTAATGGCGGAATTAGTATAAACGAAGTGGAAATTGAAAATCCGATTGCTCGCTTTTTTTGCACATTAGTGATGATTGTTGTTTTTGGTTTTATTTTTTGGGGTTTAGGTTGGTTCATGGAACTATTTGGAAAAATTCTTGTTTCTCCAATTATGTATTTCTTTTAAATAAGCAAAAAACCCCACATCTTAGGATGCGGGGTAGTTTTTTTGTATTTTTTCTACAAGTTCTGACACCTTCATTGTCCCTTCGTCTCCGTCTCTCGATCGTATAGCAATTAAATTGTCTTTTTCTTCTTTCTCTCCCACAATTAAAATGTAGGGGATTTTTTCTTTTTGAGCATTTACTATTTTTTTACCAAGGGTTTCATTATCTAAATCAATTTCAGCGCGGATACCAGCTTCTCTAAGTTCTTTTAAAATCTTTTCGCCATATTCATTTACCTTTTCACCAATAGGAACAACTTTTGCTTGAATAGACGAAAGCCATACAGGCAACGCGCCCTCATATTTTTCAAGTAGCATTGCCATAGTGCGCTCCAATGCTCCAATAGCCGAGCGGTGAATTATCATGGGTCTGTGTTTCTGTCCATCACTTCCTTCATATGTCATATCAAATCTTTCTGGTAAAGCAAAATCTATTTGCACCGTGAAAATAGTATCTTCTTTGCCGTGAACATTTTTCATTTGGAAGTCTAGCTTTGGTCCGTAGTGAGCTGCTTCTCCCTCGGCCTCTACGTAATCCAATTTCATTTTGTCTAGAATACCTTTCATCATCTTTTGTGAATTTTCCCAAGCTTCTACATTATCTATATATTTTTCTTTATTTTTAGGATCCCATTTTGAAAATCTGTACCAATAGTCTTCAAAGCCCAACGCTTCCATTACATACTTAATTAAACCCAAAACCTCTTCAAATTCTTTTTCGACTTGCTCCGGTGTGCAAATGATGTGTGCGTCGGCTAAAGTAAATTGCCAAGTTCGTATTAATCCATGCAGTTCGCCACTTTGTTCTTTTCTAAAAAGATTGGCCACCTCGGCATATTTTATTGGTAGATCGCGATAACTTCTCGGCTTAGACTTGTAAATCATAAATTGATGAGGGCAAGTCATCGGTCTTAGTGCTATTTCTTCGCCGTCGACATCAAAAATAAACATATCTTTTCGGAAGTGATCAATGTGTCCAGAAATTTTATAAAGTTCGGTTTTGGCCATAACTGGGGTTTCAGTATATTGATAGCCCCTTTTTATTTCTTCGTCTTCAATAAAACGTCGCAAGACTCGCTTAATAGTTGCACCCTTGGGGGTGAGTAGTGGTAAACCACGACCCACTACGTCACTTTGCACAAAAAGACCCAGTTCTTTCCCAATTTTTATATGATCTTGTTTTTTGTCGTCCATGATACTTAATTCTTAATACTTTATACTAAATACCTAGATATTAAACTCTTTTATTTCCTCACAGATTATACTCATTTCACTGTTGCGAGTACTAACCTTCCCATTTACTATAACACATTTATCTTCTTCTAAAAATCTGCCGTACATTCCAAAAGTACGAGGGAAAACAACCATTTCTATATTTTCATTTAGGTCTAAAAGCCTTACAAAAGCCATTTGATCTCCCTTTTTGGTCATAATGGTTCTAATTTGTTCGGTCATAGCCATAAACATAACGGGGGTTTGGTCGCCAAGTTTTTTGATGGTAGCAATATTTATCTTGGCGTTTGCCATTTTGTTTCTGTATTTATCAAGAGGGTGTCCGGAAATGTAAAGCCCTAAAAGTTCTTTTTCCCACTTTAGTCTTTCTTCGTCCTTCATTTTTTCGGCTTTTTCCATCTTAAGTCCTGAAAGTTCTATTTCTTTTTCTGCCAAACTGAAGAGGGAGGACTGGCTAGAGTTCTTACCATTTTTTGCTTCTTTGTGGTATTCCAAAATTTTTTCTAGACTTGAAAGTAGCGTGTTCCTTTCTTCAAATTCATCAAAAGCACCAGCTTTTATTAAGGACTCTAAAGATTTTTTGTTTAGGTCTTTAGACCGTACTCGGTCTAGCAAATCTTCTATGGAGACAAACTTTCCATTTTCTTTCCTTTCGTCTATGATACTTTTAACTACATTTTCTCCTACATTTTTTATGGCTTGTAAGCCAAAACGAATATTATTTTCTACCAAAGTGAAGTCTTTAAAACTTTCGTTTATGTCTGGTGGTAAAACTTTTATTTTCATTCTTTTACACTCGTTCATTATTTCAAACATTTTTTCCATGTCGCCAGCTTCTGCAGATAGAACAGCGGTCATAAATTCACCAGGGTAGTTTGCTTTAAGATACGCTGTTTGGTAGGCAACCATGCCATAGCTAGCAGCGTGCGCTTTGTTAAATCCATAGCCCTTAAATGGGTCGAATAGTTTCCATAACTGATTTGCCTTTCGCTCGGAAAGTCCACCCTGTTCTTGGCATCCTTTGATAAATATTTTTTCTTGTTTATCCATCTCGGCTGGAATTTTTTTACCGATTGCTTTTCTAAACTTATCTACTGTTTCCCAGTTATAGCCGGCTAATTCCATGGCAATAAACAAAACATCGTCCTGATATGTAACAACTCCGTAGGTTTTGTCTAATATTTTTTCTAGTCGGGGATCTAGGTAAGTAACGGGTTCCTTGCCCTGCTTCCTTTTTATATAGGTTGGAATGTTGGCCATCGGTCCAGGCCTAAAAAGAGCAATCATGGCCATGATGTCGGTAATACAAGTTGGTTTTAATTCTTTCAAGTATCGAGTCATTCCACTGCCACCCAATTGAAATAATCCGATGGTTTCACCGCGCGCGAGGAGTTCAAAACTTTTTTTGTCATCAATGGGTACTTTATTTAAGTCAACTTTCTCTTTTCGCGTTTTTTCTATAAGTTCTATTGCGCGTCCCAAGATAGCTAGGTTTCGTATTCCCAAAAAATCCATTTGTACCAGACCAGTATCTTCAACAGCATGCATATCAAATTGGGTGATAATTTTGTCTCCTCGCGACTCTTGTTGTAGTGGTACAAAGTTAGTTAAAGGAATGGGGCTAATTACTACTCCTGCCGCGTGAACAGAAACATGTCTTGCAGATCCTTCAATTTTTTGGGCCAAATCCAAGATCTCTTTTGTTTTTTCTTCTTTTTCGTAAGCGTCACTAAGCTCCGAATTCATCTCCATAGCCAGTTTGATGCTCATTGGGAAACCCTGTGATCCGAGAGGGATCATTTTAGACAAACGGTCTCCGGTGCTGTAGCCGTGGTTTAGTACTCGTGTTACATCACGCACAGAGCCTCGGGCCATCATTGTTCCAAATGTGCCAATTTGAGCCACTTTATCGTAACCATATTTTTCCTTGGCATATTCAATAATTTCATCGCGCCTGTCATCGGCAAAATCCATATCAACATCTGGCAAAGAGGGGCGCAGAGGATTCAAGAATCTTTCAAAAGGCAAACCATATTCTAATGGGTCAACATCGCTAATTCCAATAAGGTAGGAAACAAATGAACCCGCCGCGGATCCACGGGTATTTGTCACAATTCTTCTTTTTTTTGCTTCGTTAACAAAATCAGCAATAATTAAAAAGTACGGTGCGTATCCTTTTTTATTGATGATGCCAAGTTCATAATCTATCCGTTCTTTCATTTTTTTTGTCGTTTTTATATTTTTTTCTTTCAGTCCTTGTGTTGTCAATTGTTGAAGATATGATTCTGCTGTTTTGTTTTCTGGAACTTCAAAGTTGGGAAATATCCACTCGCCAAGTTTCAGTTTTGTGGCACACATCTCGGCAATCTTTAAAGTATTTTTTATTGCTTCAGGTGTCTCCTTGAAAAGACTTTTCATTTCGGCAGTGCTTCTAAAAGAATAATCATCGTCTTTCATTGTTAGTCTATTGGTGTCGTTTACGAGGGAGTTTGTTTGGATGGCGACTAGGGCATCTTGTGCTTGAGCATCATCCTTTTTTAAGTAATGAGTATCTTGAGTTGCAATAAGGGGGATACCAGTCTCCTTAGAAAGCTGAATCATTTTTCTATTTACTATTTCATAATTTGGAATACTGGGGTGGTGTTGAATTTCAAGAAAGAAAGAATCTTTTCCAAAAATATCTTGATACTCCAAAGCAATTTTTTTGGCTTGCTCATATTTGTCGCTTAAAAGGAGACGAGGAATTTCTCCTCCCATACAGGCGGTAGACCCAATAAGCCCTTGAGAATATTCGGCCAGAGTTTCCTTGTCTATTCTTGGCTTATAATAAAAACCTTCAGTGTGTCCTTTGCTGACCAGTTTTAGTAAATTTTTATATCCATCCCTGTTTTTGGCTAGAAGCAAAAAGTGAAACGGCTTAGCATCAATGTGTGCTTCCTTTTGATGCATAGAGCGAGGAGAGATGTATGCTTCAAATCCGAGGATTGGTTTTATACCCGCCTTCGTTGCTTTTTTGTAAAACTCAATAACGCCGTGCATGTTTCCATGGTCTGTTAATGCTACTGCGGGCATTTTGTTTTCTATTGCCTCATTAACAAGCTCATCAATCTTGGTTAGACCGTCTAAGAGGGAATAGTGAGAATGATTGTGCAGATGAACAAAAGACATAATTATCTTAATTCTACTTTAAATTAATCCGAGGTGCAAAAAGTGGGCTATTGACATTATTTTTTATATTTGTTAGTATGTTTATGACGTGCAAATTGGCACGGATTGACAACCAAAACAAGGAGGTTTTCTATGAGAACACCGACCCACCGGCAAGTGCGTTTTCGACCCATGGCCATTCCCATTATTTTTGGATTATTGCTGGCGTTATGCCTTATCGCCACTCCGGCTTCCGCATCCACGATCCCCAATTTTATCGATAAAAGCATCATCGGATCGGATGACGGAACCGTCATTGCCGGCACCCAGACCCTGGCGCCAACGGTTGGCCCCAGTTCGAACTTAATCCTGTATTTTACAAATGCCCATGGAAGCGGCGGTCCCAATCCGGTCAACGGACATGGTGACATTGTATTGAAGACATCGATCCCTGGTCCCACAGATCATGCCGATCATCGAAACGCCATCGCCCACCGGCCCCGATCCGCTATATGATACATTCCGGATCGCCTGTCTCCTTCGTTTAACAAAAATCCCCAGCTAAGCTGGGCCCCACACAAACCCCCAGAATGTTCTGCATTCTGGGGATAGTTTTTTGTATCTGTGGGAAGTCGGACTTCCCACAGAAAGCAGTTGACAAATTGTCAAAGGTTTGCTAAGGTGCTCTCGAAGTACAAATTAATAACTCTGCGCTCTGCGCGGTTTTCTTTGAAAAGGAGAAAAAATGAAAGCAAGAATTGCGGTAATGTTTGTAGTGATAATTCTGTTTCTTTTTGTGGTGCCTGTTTCGCGAGCAACCCTTATCGATTCTTTCGATGATGTTGGGTCTGTGTCAGATTCTTTGGGTGGAGGAGCGACAACCCTTAACGTCGTTGATATAGATATAGATGATATTATCGGGACCGACAGAGACATGAGCCTTGAAGTAACTTCTGCAGTTTTTAGCCCCATGTTTGAGGATTCAACGCTTTCCGTAAGTGGAGGATTAGCAACAATTTCAAATGAAGCAGGTGTGGCAAGTACGGCGATTTTTACATGGGATGGTTTTACAGATTTTGATCTTGCTTCAACTCCCAGTGACGACGGGTTTTATCTGGAAGCTTTCAATTTTGGCGCAACAGATGGAACGGTTTCCATTGAGGCCTTCGACGGTGCTGTCTCTGGAATTATGTCGCAGGTCTTATCTTCATCTCCAGGTGGAACGACTCTTGCTTTTCCGTTCGCATTTGGTGACTATTCCGGTGTAAACTTCAATTCCGCAGATAGGGTAGCGCTTACAATTTTGTCACCAGCCGGCTCAACCATGGCATTTGATTTTATTCAGACCTCGAATCCTTCAGATCCGATTCCAGAACCGGCAACAATGGTGCTTTTCGGTGTCGGATTGTTGGGGTTGGCAGGAGTCAGCAGGAAACGTTTTTCACATAGTAAATAAAAGTAATCCCCAGAATGTATTGCATTCTGGGGTATCTTTTTGCCACTTGACAGATTTGAGTGATATGTTAGAATGTAGTTAAATTTAAATAGTGATTTTTGACAATAATTTATGAAAAAGGAGGTTTATTTTGAAGAAATCATCTACCGTTTTATTTCTAGGGATTTTACTTGTTATCTTTTCTGTCTTGGCTGCATTGAAGACCCGACCAATTCAGAATGAAACTTACGAAAGAGCCACGTTTAGTTACGAGGAGCCCGCTCCGGCGGATTTAGAAAAATTAAACATTAAACCAAAAACCGGTGGCGTCAATTTCGGCGTCATAGATTTTTCAACCAGTAAGGAAAAAGGAGGTACCAGCTCATGAGAAAGTTGACCAACATTTTGGCGATTATCTTCGCTGTTTTATTCCTTTCAGTTCCCGCAGTTTTTTCCGAAACCGTTACTCTCACTCCCGTAGATGGAGGCGGAGGCAGTGGAGGCGGAAGTGGCTTCAACATTGCAGATCGTATTGATCAGCTAAAAGAAGCAACAGTAGCTGTCAATGTCAGTTTTTATCCAACGTCACCAGATATGTATTATAAATATTTCTGGCGAGAAAAGGATGAAAACGGTAAAATCTCTCTCAACTTTCCCGGCATACCGGCTGGTGAGTACTGGGTGGAAATGTACGGTGTTGACCATGATTACAACACCACTTTTACTTTTAATCGGGAAGTGACGGTCACTGCCGATGAGATTACCGAAGAACCAGCGCCGGAATTTATTATGGTGGAAGGTTGGGGATACTACTTTGGATTTGACAGTGGTATTCCGGACAATAGCGATAACTACCGGGTCAAAGTCGTCGCAGATGACGACGACGAATTGGAAGTCCTCTTCGATGGTACGGCCTATGCCGAAAATGGTTCTCTAAACTTTTGGGCATATCTACCCATCACCGCTATCAATGTTCGAGTGATGATCGAAGTTGAAGACCATTGGTATATTTCCACACCCTATGGTTTGGATTTAGACGGTGGAATAATCACTTTAGAGGAAAATCACTTTTCTGAAGTGCCAGACTATTCCGACGGCACCGGCAAGATCATTTTTGTCGGCGAGCCCAAGTTCTGCTTCCGTGACACTTGTTACATTACCGAAGAAGAGCCCAAAGGATAACCCGCGGGTAACCAAAAAAGGGCGGTGTATTTATACACCGCCTGATTTTTTTGCCTAAAAGTGATATTATTTTTATATGTATACAATAGTTGGTATCGATGAAGCAGGAAGAGGGCCGTTGGCTGGGCCTATATCTGTCGCAGCTGTTGTTGCTACAGCAAATCGCAAACAAATACTTAATTCTAAATACTTAATACATAATTCTTTGAAAGGAATTCGCGATTCCAAGAAATTTAGCGCCAAACAAAGAGGTGAGTGGCTGGAGGTTTTAAATAATAATTTTGAATACAAGGTGGCTATGGTGGGCCCTCAAGTTATAGATAAGATTGGCATTCAACGAGCAACTAGATTGGCAATTGCCAGGACATTACGTAGACTTCCTAAAAAACCAGATTTAGTTTTGCTAGATGGGCGACTCAAAGCTCCAAAGAACTATAACCAAAAAACAATTATAAAAGGCGATGAAAAAATTCCTATTATCTCGGCTGCTTCTATTGTCGCTAAGGTTTATCGAGATAAAAAAATGCAAAGACTACATAAAATTTATTCTGATTATTATTTTGATTGCCACAAGGGATATGGCACCAAATTGCACTATAAAATGATTAAAAAACATGGCACAAGCACCTTGCATAGGCAATCTTATTTAAAAAATTTGAATAAAAAATGAAGAAAAAAAAGAAACTTGTTATAGTGGGTGGTGGTTTTGCTGGTCTGGCAGTTGCCAAACACATTTTAAAAATCGCCCCCAAAGAATTTGAAGTAGTTTTGGTTGATAAAAACAACTATCATCTTTTTACGCCTGCATTTTTTAGGGCCACGTCTTCTATTTTGGATGTTTCTAAAGTTTTCCAAGTAGTTGCCATAAAATTCGAAGACATATTTGGAAATAAAAAAATAACTTTTCTAAAAAACAAAGTTGTTAAATTTTTACCCAATCAAAATAAAATTAATTTGAAGAACAAAAAAGTTGTAGACTACGATTATCTTGTTTTGGCGACTGGCGCCGAGCCACAATTTCCAAACTCATCATTTTCATCTTTGGAAGATGTTTTGAGGATTAAGACAAAAATTGAAGAGATTTTGAAACAAAAAGCTAAGAAGGAAAAGATAGACATTGTGGTAGCTGGAGCTGGTTTGGTTGGGTGTGAGTTAATAGCTAGCTTGCATCATTATGTACGCAATCTTTCTGTTGCGCATTCACACCCGCGTGATTTAATACATTTTAAACTTTTTGAAATTGGTAGCAAAATTTTGCCATCTTCTTCGTCTTGGATTCGCGAAACTGCATTAAATATTTTTGAAAAAATGAATGTTGAAATTTTTACAAAAAGCCAGATTGAAAAAGAAGACCTTGAGGATGTTTTAGTTTGGGCAACTGGAAAGAAACAGAACCACCTAATTGAGGAGTTTAAAGAAACAAGCAGCACCCTTCGTCTTAAAAAATACAAAAACGTTTTTCTTATAAAAGCGCCAACGGCGCAATCGGCAATTCACCAAGGAAAATATATTGCCAGAGCACTAAAAAAGAAGATTAACAATCAAAAAATTTCAAACTATAAAGAAAATAAAAGTTTTTATATAGTTGATTTTGGCGGAAATGATATTTTTATTGATTTTGGTTTTTTAAAGTTAAAGGGATTGTTTGCAAAATTTTTACGCCATCTTATATTTTTTCGATATTTTAGAAATGTTTTGGGCTTGAAAAAAACTATTAAGTGGCTTAAACTTTATAGAAATTTATGATGAAAAGAATATATTTAGATCATGCAGCAACTACCCAACTAGATCCAGCTGTTAAAAAGGCAATGGAGCCTTTTTGGTCTGTGGATTTTGGAAATGCCTCTTCAATTTATGAGGAGGGTCGAGTTGCCAAAAAAGCCATCTCTGACGCTCGACATAAAGTGTCCGAAATTTTGAGTGCACGTCCAGACGAAATTATTTTTACTTCTAGTGGTACTGAGAGTGACAATCTGGCCATTTTTGGTTCTGTGGGCACTGAGAGAGATCAGATCTCTCTCAGGACTTCCCACAACAAGCGTGCGAAGTCCAACTTCCCACATATCATTACTTCCAGTATAGAACATCACGCGGTCCTTCATGCTTGCGAGAAACTTGAGAAAGAGGGATTCGAAGTTAGTTATTTAGATGTAGATAAAGATGGACTGGTGGATTTAGAAGAATTAAAAAAAGAACTTCGAAAAGAGACGATCTTGGTTTCTATTATGTATGCCAATAATGAAATAGGAACCATTCAACCAATCTCTAGGATTGCTAAAATAATTCGTGCTCATCGAAAAGAACACGGAGTTGAAACACCATATTTTCATACCGACGCTATTCAAACCCCGTCCTTTCTAGATTTAAATGTTGCCAAGTTGGGAATAGATCTAATGTCTTTAAACGGTTCTAAAATTTATGGGCCCAAAGGAGTTGGGTGCCTTTACAAAAAGAGAGGATTAAAAATTGAGCCAATACTTTACGGTGGTGGGCAAGAATCTGGTCTTCGTCCAGGAACAGAAAATATTCCTGCCATTGTTGGCTTTGCTGAGGCGCTAGAGGTTGCCCAAAAGGAAAGAGAAAAAGAATCTGCTCGTCTTATTGAATTGCGTAATTATTTTATAGAAAATCTTTCAAAAACTTTTCCCGACTCCAAAATTAACGGATCTTTAGACGCCCGACTTCCAAATAATATAAATATTTCTTTTCATGGAGTAGAGGGCGAATCTATTATTTTATACCTTGATGCCAAAGGAATAGCCTCCTCAACCGGTTCGGCGTGTAGTTCGGATAGTTTAGAACCCTCACACGTTATAAAAGCGATTGGCCGATGCCATGAGCACGTGCATGGTTCGGTTCGGTTCAGCTTGGGAAAGGAAAACACAAAAGAAGACATAGATTATGTTTTGAAAGTTCTTCCAGATATTATTAACAAATTAAAAAATATTTCTTCCATAAAATAATATGATAAAGGATGGCCTAGATTGGCAATATAGCGAAACAGTAAAAAAACATTTTTTTAATCCACAAAATGTTCTTTTGGTGGACCCCAAATCGGGAGAATTTGATGCAGAAGGTGAGGTGGGTTCGCCAGCGTGTGGTGATGTGATGAAGATGTGGATTAAGTTTGAGGGAGACAAAATCAAAGATTTCAAGTGGCGTACATTTGGGTGCGCTTCGGCTATTGCTTCTACGTCTGTTTTTTCAGAAATGGTGATTGGAAAAAGTATAGACGAAGCTTTAAAAATTACACCAAAAGACATTATGAATGAACTTGGTGGTCTGCCGGAAATTAAAATCCACTGCTCTGTCTTAGCCGATCAAGCATTCAAAGAAACTATCAAAAACTATCAAAAGAAATCACACAACAAAAACACCCAAAAATAATTCCACTAAAAAACTAACCTTTTCTGTGGGAAGTCGGACTTCCCACAGATGAAATATGTATATATAATAAAAGTAATGAAAAAACCTCAATTTGCAAATAACCATTTTTATCACGTTTTTAACCGTGGGACAGACAAACGTAAGGTTTTTATGGACGACAAAGACTACCATCGCTTCCTTTTTAGCTTAAGAGATTTTAATGATAAGAACTCTTCTATTAATCTGTTTCGTCGTATAAGTGTTAGCGAAGGAGCGGTATCTGTGGGAAGTCCGACTTCCCACATAGTAAAAAAAGAGGACAGAGAGTCCGTAGTTAAATTTTATGGCTCTTGTTTAATGCCTAATCATTTTCATTTAATTCTTGAACAATTGGAAGATGGCGGAATTTCCAGTTTTATGCAAAAACTGGGAACTGGCTACACTAATTATTTTAATCAAAAATATGAGAGAAGTGGAGTTTTGTTTCAGGGAAAGTTCAAGGCAGTTCTAATAGATAAAGATGAATATTTAAATTATTTAAAACAATATATTTATCTAAACCCGCTAGATCTTTTTGAGCCTAGGTGGAAAGAGGAGGGCTTAAAAGATTGGCGTAAGGCAAAAAAATTTCTTGAAGAATACAAATGGACTCCTTTAAAAAATTACGACGAATATGAAGAATTTCTAAAAAGCTGCAAAACCAAAAGTAAGAGCAGGTTCGAAGACATAAAAGAGTTCATAATAGAATAATTTGGTATCTGTTGGAAGCTCCTGAGAGAGACAACATCTCTCTCAGTACACAGATGAAGAATTGGCCAATAAAACAAACAAAAAAGACCGGGATAAACTCCGGTCCTTTTGATTTTGCTTTTTCATCTTTCAATCTTTCCTCGCAAGTCTCTTGCGAGGAAAGATAACTCAGGCACGTGTGGCGCACATGCTGCCATTTTTTCTAGAACAGCAAGTATGCCTTTAAGGTGTGAATAGAAGATTGGAAAATCTTCTAGGTAGATGACATTGTGAAGAAAAATTCTTTCTGGCGCCTCAGTTTCTCCGGGCATTCCGTGGTTTCGCAAGGTTTGCAATTGATCTTCAATTGCAAATAAATACCACTCATGCTCTCTTTCTGTTCCTTCGTTCCGAATTATTTCGCATCCACATTCTGTAAGAAAGATTAATCCGAAGATTGGATCTGGTTTTTCAACTTCTTCTTCCCATTCGCGATAGAGGGCTCTTGTTACACTTCTATCGTTATTTTCAATTATACCGCCTGGTAAACCATATTTTTCCGGTTTTTTGCCATCAGCATTTTTGACAAGAATAATCGTTGGATTATTCTTGTCCTCAAACCCAATGCAAACCCCACTTACCATTCCGTTTCCTGTTTTCATTTCTTCACCTCCAACTTTTTTTGTGATATAATTTTGTAAAAGAGAATGATAGTCTATGTTTATACTAACATAATTATATAAAAAGTCAAGTGGAACAGTTAACGCGCTCACAATTTATTCTTCTGGTTCTTTTGGTCAGTTTTGTAACATCTGTTTTTACGGGTATTGTTACGGCTACTTTGGTTACCCAAGCGCCTGCTCCTATTACGCAAACAGTTAGCCGAGTTATTGAAAAAACGATTGAAACGGTTTCTTTGGACTCTGGAAAAACAACTGCGGACGTGGTTATCGTTACCCAAGAAGATTTGATAGTTAATATTGTAGAAAATTATACTTCGGCAGTAGTTAGTGTGGTGGCATCAAAAGATATTCCAGTAATTGAACAATATTTCATAAACCCGTTTCAAGAAGATGAATTCTTTAATAACATATTTCCACCAGGTTTCTTGCCTGAAATGCAGGTGCCTCAATACCGCCAAAAAGGAACCGAAAGAGTAGAAATTTCTAGCGGTACTGGTTTCTTTGTTTCTGAAGACGGATACCTTCTAACAAATAAACATGTTGTTGCAGATCAAAAGGCGGAATACACCATTGTTATGAACGACGGTAGAAGTTTACCAGCCATAGTAATGGCCCTAGATCCATTTCAAGATCTGGCTGTTTTAAAAATTAAGCCCGAGGAAGGTGAGAAGTTTAACCATATTCCTTTTGCCAATTCAGATAAAATTAAAGTAGGGCAGACGGTAATTGCTATTGGCAACACTTTGGGAGAATTCCAAAACACAGTTTCTATTGGCATTGTTTCGGGGATAGACAGAACAGTTGTGGCCACTGGGTCTTTTGGTTCAGAAAAACTACAAAGAATTATTCAAACTGATGCTGCTGTAAATCCAGGAAATTCTGGCGGGCCACTTTTAGATTTGGAAGGTAAGGTGATTGGCATAAATACGGCAGTTGCCCAAGGAGCTGAAAATGTGGGATTTGCTTTACCTATAAATATCGCTAAGAAAAATATTAGTGACCTAAAAGAATTTGGAGAAATTAGAGAGGCTTATTTTGGTGTTCGTTACACCCTAATCACAGATAGCGTAAAGAAAGAATTAGGTATAGAAGCTGACATAAACTATGGCGTAGTTCTAATCAAAGGCCCTAATGGCGAACCAGCAGTAATAAAAGACAGCCCAGCAGATAAAGCGGGTTTTCAAGAAGGAGATATTATTTTAGAATTTAATGGTCAAAGAGTAGATAAAAGTAACATCTTAGCAGAGATTATTGCCAACGTACGTGTGGGGCGTGAAATTTCTATTAAATTCTTGAGGGATAGACAAGAGCAGACAATAATTACTTCCCTTGACGAAAAGCCAGAAAACTTGTAAAATATATCTATGTTACCATTTTCAAATTTTACACAAAAGGCTCAAGAAGCCATTCGCAAAGCACATGAGCTAGCCATGGAACGAGGGCAAAGCCAAATAGACACACTCCATCTTTTAGCTGCGCTTATTTTGCAGGACGATGGCGTCGTTTTGTCTATTTTTGATAAATTAGAAGTTGATATAAATTTTTTAACCGATTCGGTTTTGGAAGAACTTGAAGATATTGGCAATCCAAACGTCGTTATGTCGACTCAACAAGTTTACTTAACTCCAGACCTGGGTCGCGTTGTAGAGGCATCGTTTAACGCTTCCAAGTCAATTGGAAACAACTATATTTCCACCGAACACCTTTTGCTTGGTCTTTGCGAAGTTTCTTCTCGAGCAAAAGAAGTTTTAAACAAGCTCAGAGTTGACAAAGAAAAAGTTTTAGATATTTTAAAGAATCTGGGCGGTAGTGAACAAGTTCACGATGTTACTGAAAAAAGTGGATTGAAGGTTTTGGAAAAATATTCTAGAAACCTTACTAAAATGGCGCGCGAAGATAAATTAGATCCAATTATTGGGCGAGATGACGAGATCAGGCGTATTATGCAGATTTTATCTAGGCGCACCAAAAACAATCCGGTTTTAATTGGCGAAGCAGGTGTTGGAAAAACAGCTGTTGTTGAAGGCTTGAGTCAAAGAATTGCTCAAGGCAATGTGCCAGAGTCTCTAAAAGAAAAAGAGGTTATTGCGCTTGATATTGGCTCCTTGGTTGCTGGTACTAAATATCGTGGAGAGTTTGAAGAAAGATTGAAAACTGTTATGCGGGAGATAGAGCGGGCCAAAGGAAGGGTGGTTCTTTTTATCGATGAGCTTCATACGTTAGTTGGCGCCGGTGGTGCTGAAGGAGCTATTGACGCCTCCAATCTTTTAAAACCAGCATTAGCCAGAGGAGAGCTTCGTGCGGTGGGTGCTACCACTCTTAAGGAATATCAAAAACATATCGAAAAAGACGGAGCGCTTACTAGGCGTTTTCAGCCAATATTTGTTGAGGAGCCGTCTCAAGATGATACAATCGCCATCTTAAGAGGAATTAAAGAAAAATATGAATTGCACCACGGAGTGCGGATTACAGATACTGCAATTAAATCGGCGGTACATCTTTCAAGTAGATATATCACGGATAGATTTTTGCCAGACAAAGCGATTGATCTTATCGACGAATCTGCTTCAGCTCTTAGACTTGATCTCGACAGCATGCCCAAGGAGTTAGAAAAAGTGCATAAAGAGATTAGGAATCTTGAAATTGAAAAAGAGTCGCTAAAATCTGACATAAAATCTAAAACAAAAATAAAAAAGATAGACAAGCAAATTGACGACTTAAAAGAACAAATTTCGGCCCTAGAATTGAAATGGAAAAACGAAAAAGAAACCATCACAGACATTAGACAATTGAAGAGTAATTTAGAAGTGATGCGTCTCGAGGCCGACAATGAAGAAAGAAGGGGTAATCTTACCAGGGTTGCCGAAATTCGTTATGCAAACATTCCTCAGACTGAAGGTGAATTACGTAAAAAAGAAAATCGTCTTAAAAAGTTACAAATTTTAAGAAGAGTTCTGAAAGAAGAAATTACCGAAGAAGAAATTGCCGATGTTGTTTCCCGTTGGACAGGGGTTCCGGTTAGCAAGATGTTGGAAACAGAAGCTCAAAAACTCCTTCAGGTAGAAACATCGCTAAAAAAACATATTGTTGGTCAAGATGTGGCGATTACAAAGATAGCTCAGGCCATTAGGCGTTCTCGCGCTGGTATTTCTGATATGGAACGTCCAATTGGTTCATTTATGTTTTTGGGTCCAACCGGTGTTGGGAAAACAGAATTGGCGCGTGTTCTGGCCAATTTAATGTTTAATGATGAAAAATCGCTTGTTCGAGTAGATATGTCTGAATATATGGAGAAACACGCTATTTCTAAACTTATTGGTTCTCCTCCCGGATATGTTGGCCACGATGAAGGAGGGCAGTTGACGGAGATTATTAGGCACAGACCTTATTCCGTTGTTCTTTTTGACGAGATAGAGAAAGCACATCCAGAAGTTTTCAACATTATGCTTCAAGTGTTAGACAACGGACGTTTAACGGATTCAAAAGGTAGGCATGTGAATTTCAAGAACACAATTCTTATTATGACTTCAAATGTTGGTTCAGAATTTGCCAAGAAAATTTCTAAAATTGGTTTTTCAACAGGACCAGAGCAAACAAATAAAGAACAAAACTTGAAGGAAAAAATTTATAAATCCCTAGAGGCCAAGTTTAGACCCGAGTTTTTGAACAGATTAGACGAGGTAATTGTTTTCAATCGGTTAACTGAAGATAACTTGAAAGATATTGTTAAAATTCAAATTAAAGAAATTGAAGAAAGAATGCACGATAGGGGGGTAAAGCTAAAGGTTTCTGCTGAGGCATTGACCTATCTAGCACAGAAAGGTTTTAGTATTCAATATGGGGCAAGACCATTAAAACGTCTTATTCAAAATAAAATTCTTAATGTTGTTGCCGAACTTATTATTTCTGGTAAAATCTCTAGTGGTGATGCAGTTACCGTAAAGGTACAGAAGGGAGAATTAATTATTGACGGAATACCCAAAAAGAAGAGAGCACCAGCCAAAAAACCTGCTAAAACAATAGCTAAATAATTTTGTGTGCATGGGGAGGGATTCGAACCCCCGTAGCCCGTTAGGACGACAGTTTTACAGACTGTTGCATTTAACCACTCTGCCACCCATGCGTTTTTGTATTGTTAAATCATAGACCCTTAACCATTTAGTAGTCAAGTTTCGTGCACGGGATGAGGGAATCGAACCCCCGACCATGGTTTTGGAGACCATTATTATACCACTTAACTAATCCCGCAATTGCTCTTTATATTATATTATTTTTCTATGTTTAATAAAACACCGCCTCTTTGAGCGGTGTTTTATTTCTTCTTTCCTTCCTTGTGGATAGTGCGCTTCTTGCACCATTTACAAAATTTCTTGAGTTCTATTTTCCGCTCAACTTTTTTCTTATTTTTTCTTGTCCAGTAATTGATTCTCTTACAATCACCGCAAAGCATTTTGATTAGTTTATCTTGGGACATGTAAATTAATATATATTATTATAGCAAAAAAGGCAATATTTAGGGACTCGGTTCTTACAACACAGATTTAGGACATTTGTTTTATAGAGTATATTTTTGATTGACTTTTTTGCAATATTATATATAATTCGCACAGAATAAGAAAAAGGGGAGGTTCTTTATGAAAACGGAGATAATCACTAAATCTTTTAAATCTTCAATACCAGAAAACAGTTTGGCAGACATAAACAGCTTGCTTAAACAATTAAGCAAAAGCGCCAAAAAACTTTGGCCACAGGACTTGCACCGCAAGTTAAGACAACAAGATGTGGAAATATGCGTTGTTTTTCATAAAAAGCACATTGTTGGTATGGGTAGTATTTATTTCAAAGAAACCCTTATCCGAAAGACTGGAGTTATTGAAGACGTAGTTGTCGATGAAAACCATCGAGGAAAAGGTCTAGGAAAAAGAATAGTCCAAGCATTGATAGATGAGGCCAAGAGAAGAAAGGCTTACTGCATAGATTTAATAAGTGAGTCAGGCAGGATACCCGCTAGAGCAATGTATGAAAAGGCAGGATTTAGGAAACGATATGGATATTATCGCTTAATCTTAAAATAACCCACTAAGTGGGTTATTTTTTTACTTGCCCTAAATAATGTTGAAGGGGTATAATAAAAAGTAATGGATGGAATAATTTTTAAAAAACCAGAACCACCTAAGGTAGACAAGCCTATTTTTCATGAAGAGCCGAAAATTCCCAAATCCCAAGACAAGCCTCAAAAAGGAAAAAAGAAAACAATAATTGTTTCAGCAGTTGTTTTGTTTCTTTTTTCAGCTAGTGCTGTTGGTGCTTATGGCGTGTTTCAAAAAGCCAGTTTCAATAAGTTAGTAAAAAATGCCTCTTTTGAATTTGAAAATGGTAATTATTCTGCAGCCTTAGTTTTGTATGACAAGATGAAGGAAAGAGAACCCGAAGATTCTAATATTAGTTTTCAGGTTGAAAAGACAAAAAAACTTTTGATTGCTGAAGAGAACTATTTTAAGGCAAAAACCGCATCAGAAAACGAAGAGTGGTTTGATGTCGCAGTTTTACTGAAAGATAGTGAAGCTATAAATAATTCAGAGTTTAAATTTTATAAAGAAGCACAAAAGCTTTATCAGGGTGCCTTAGATCTTGTCAATCAGTCTGAGTCTGAAACGGCAGGTGAAATTACAGATTTACGCAAATCTATTGTTGAAGAAAAATCTGCTCGTCAGCAGGCTGAATCTCAACTCCAACAAACTGCTTCCCAGAAGCAAAATACCGAAGACCAACTTAAATCAACGAAACAAGAGTTGTACCAAACACAAAACAGCATTGCCAACACGCAATCTCAACTTGAGTTGGAACAACAGAAAGCAAAAGAGCTTGCCATTGTTGCCGATAAAGAAAGGCTGGATAAGTTTTACAACGAAGTGGATGTTTATGTTGAGATGTTAAAAAGAGGAAATGGATATCTCAATGATACTATTTCTGAAATAGATGAAGAAAATGAATTGACCCCATCTCTTTATTTGGGTCAAGCTAAGGTTTTGTTTGATGAAGCAAAAAGTAATACAGAAGACTTAAGAGCCAAAAGAACACCATCTGGTTTTTCGGGCACAGTAGATAGTATTATTCGGTCAGCAGATTTATTCAATGATGCCATTAAGAGTTTTAAGAAGGCAGTGGCTTTTATGGGGGAAGAAGAATTTAATGGATATTACAATGAAGCCAAAGACACAAAGATAAAAGCTTATCAGCTGGCCAACTCAATCTCTCAATAAAAAATTAATTCTTTAAAAAGTTTCTTACTAATTTTAATGCTTCTTTTTTGTTGCCAAGCCAGTGTGTTTTCGGTGCATATTTCTTAAACCAAGTTATTTGTCTTTTTGCGTATTGGTGTGAATGGGCCTTTATCTTTTCTTCTGAATTGTCTTCTTTCCATTCTTGGTATCCAATTGTATTTTTTAAAGTCTTCGTCCACCCATATTTTTTAACAAGTTTTTTTACTTCCTTTTCTAATCCTTCTTCAATCATTTCGTCCACCCTCTTATCAATTATTTTTTTTAGCTTTTCTCCGTCTTTTTTAATTCCTAAATACAACACATCGAAGTCGGACTTCGATATTGCGTCGAAGTCCGACTTCGATGCAGATTTGGCTATTTCAATAGCCCGTATTAGTCGGCGTTTGTTTTGGGAATCAATATTTTTTGCTCTTTGGGGTTTTAGTTTTTTCAGTTGGCCAAAAAGTTGTTTTGTAGTTTTTTCCTCAAGTTTTTTTCTCAAGTTCCAATCTGGTTCTACTTCGGCAATGTTTCCACCCAAAAGCGAGTTGATATAAAAACCTGTTCCACCACAAATGATAGGCGTTTTGTCTTGTTTCAATATTCCTTCGATACATTTTTGAGCTTCTTTTTTGAATTCTCCTGCCGAATATATTTTTCTTGGGCTAACTATGTTAAGAAGATGATGTTTTATTCCTTTCATTTCCTTTTTTGTTATTTTTCCACTACCGATATTCATTCCTTTGTAAATTTGTCTAGAATCTGCAGAGATAATCTCAGAAGGGAATTTTTGAGCTATCTCAACAGCTAAACCACTTTTTCCAGAAGCAGTAGGCCCAAGCACAACTACTATTTTTTTAACAATTTCCCCTTTTAGTCTCCAAGATTCAGCTCCTGTAATTTTTACATTCAAGAATTCACTTGGCCCTACACGATACTCGGTATCGTGTAGGGTAACCAGCTTATTGGTGCGAGTTCGTCCATTTAAAACTTCTACTGTTTTTCCAATATATTTTTTATTATTCTCTAGTGCAGTTTTGGTTAAAATGTCATTTAGTTCTTTTTTTCGTTTTTCTTTTTCGGTATGGCTTACGTTGTCTTTCATCATCATTGCTGAAAAAGTCCCCGGACGAGGAGAGTATTCAGCTAGAAATGCCATATCAAATTTTAATTTTTTGTATAAATCTTTAGTATTCAAGAATTGTTTTTTTGTTTCCCCAGGGAAGCCAACAATGGTATCTGTGGATATAGATGCGTCTGGTATTTCTTTTCTAATTCTGTTTACAAGTTTTATATAGTGTTCGCGCGTGTAGTTTCTATTCATTCTTTTTAGTATTTCATTGTCTCCAGACTGAACAGGCACGTTTATGTATTCAGTAATTTTTTCACATTTTTTAATTGTTTTTATTAATTCAATCGAGAAGTCTTTTGGGTGTGGGGAAATAAAACGAACCCAAAACTTGCCGGGTATTTTATCTATTTTCTGTAAAAGTTTTGGAAAGTTTGTTTTACCAGATCGGTAACTGTTTACGTTTTGACCCAATAGCCAAATTTCTTTTTTATCCCGCCCGGCGGGGCTTGCCACAAGTTTCTTTATTTCATCGACAATATCTTTTGCTGGGCGAGATTTTTCTCGTCCACGGGTGTAAGGAACAGCACAATATGTGCAAAAGTTGTTGCACCCCGTCATAATGGGGACAGACACACCAACTTCATCTGCATAAATTGGCATTAAGTCGAAGTACTCATCTGGGTGCCAAACTTCACTTACCTTGTCTTTCAAATTTTTTAGGTCTTTTTCTAAGATGCATCCTGCCAAAATTACTTTCTTTTTCTTGGTTTTTAGTTTGTTTATTTGTGCATAAAGACGATCCATAGCTGACTTGCGCACCGAGCAAGAATTAATCACTATCAAATTAGCCACCTTCTTGTTGGCGGCTTTTGTGTGTCCAAGTGCGTGAAGCTTCGCTTCGATCCTTTCTGAATCGGCATGATTGGCTCCACAGCCGTATGTGATGATGTGATATTTCATGGTTGACATTGTATTACATTGTATCACCAATTACAAAGTGATACAGTATAAGTAATAGTATGTATAATAACGAACTATATGAAATAGCCAGAAATTTCTTTATTATTTTTTTAAGATTTTTTTGGCAATTTGTTTAAGGTCGACTATGGTTTGTGATATTATCTTGGTAAGGAAATAATTTAATCTAAATACATATGAACGAACAAAACATTCCTCAATCAAATGGGCCTGTCCAAAGCTCGAAGCATATTTGGATAACAATCATCGCTGTAATAGTAACTGCCGTAGTTGTTGGCGGTGGAGTTTACGTATGGCAAAAATCAAGCCTGCAATCTGTGGAACAATCTAATGAAATCACAAAAATTATTCAGAAAATTAGTGTGTACTGTGAAAAATATAATATATCAGAATGCTTGCCAGTAACATCTTATTTTGTTGTTGATCTTGATGACAAACATAGTGTTGTAAAAATTGGTGGTTTTAATTATCTACTAACAAAAAAAGATAATGAATGGAATGTGAGCATTGTTTCTCAAGAAAACAACATATGCGAAACTGGTTCTGATAGTTCTGATTTAGTTGAATATTGTAGTCGTTGAAAGCCCTAAAATAAATTATCGAAAAAAGAATAATAAGGAAAAGAAATTTCTGGTTACATCACATAACACGGGATAAGTGGTTTAGTTTTCAGTTCGGTGTTTTTCCAAACTAGCAATGTTAGAAATAAAAACACAATACATAATACCACTTACTTACGATCGTGGATAAGTGGTGTATTTTGTTTAATTTTAATTTGATTTTTATTTTGTGCCCAGGGTGGCCCGCTCGCAACGCCTGAGCAAGCTCATGCTTGCGGTGGCGGGCGGGGAGTTGAAAACACAGCCGTATGTAATGATAAAATATTTCATAATTTGAGTTATTTTTACACTACTGTATAGTAACATTATATGATAATCAAGTCTTTCTTGAATTGTACGGAACAAGATATTAAATCAAAAAAGTTTAATATTTTTGTGGGCATAAGTTTGGGGAATAAATATTTTTCTAAAGAAAACATAAGAGCATATCTTCGCTGGGCTTTAGAAAATACCAAAGATGATGTTTTGGTTCTGATAGCAGATACAGTCCACGCGATAAACTACGAAGTTTTTGATGGTTATAGTTCTGAAAGAGCATTACAAGTTACATTAAGAAAGGGCATGGAAATTGAAAAGTCTATAGAAGAAATAGTGCGTAGCTTGCCAAAGGAAAAACAATCTTTTATTAAAATTGGCAGGTGGGATGACGTAAAAAAGTCTCAATATTATAAAGACAAAATCAAAATTTTTCTTAATGAATTTAAACAAAATAATCAATTCCATGATTTTATAATAAAGATAGTTCAAGAGAATTTAGGCTCAAGAGCAAGTGGATTAGCTTTAAGTAAGTTAGAAAAATTATCTTCATATGTGCTTGATGAGTTGCCAATTATTTTGAATGGCGTGGAATTTGAAGGAAAAATTTATGACCTACACCCCTATCCCGAATTTTCTTGCTTAGACGACTTACTTATGGGATTGCAAAATGGCACATTGTTTCCCGAACTTTCGAAAATATTAGAGATAAAAAATAAAGTAGCAGAAGTAGAGGCAGTTGTTGGGTGAGCGAGTACCATCTAATTGTTACAAAGGACGGTCCTTTGTAGAATCTACGTTCTGCAAAATATCAGATATACCGAAACGTTAGGTGCAATATTACTCGGAGCCTCTCTTTGCGAACACTTTAAATATCAATTAATTTCGTCTTAATTATTATGAAAATTGTCAGTGCCTGTTTAGCAGGAATAAAATGTAGGTGGGATGATGATGCAAGACCTTGCCAGAAAGTTGTTGAGTTAGTTAAACAAGGTAAAGCAATTCCTGTCTGCCCAGAACAATTGGGTGGATTAACAACACCAAGAACTCCTGCTGAACAAAAGAAAGATAAAGTTTTTACAAAAACAGGAGAAGATGTTACCACTCAATTCGAAAGAGGGGCAAAAGAAGCATTAAAAATTGCGTTATTTGCAAATTGCGATGAAGCAATTATAAAATCAAAATCTCCATCTTGTGGTTCTGGCAAGGTCTATGATGGCACTTTTTCTGGAAAATTAATTGACGGTGATGGCGTATTTGCTAAAATTCTAAAAAAGAATAATATTAAAGTGTTTACTGAAGATGAAATATAGCTCTTTAACAAAATGAGTACACCTGTAACTATAAGGGCATATCTACTATGCCCTTTTTTCCATTTATATTACAATAAAGAAGCGAGGCAAAAACTTCGGATACTCGTAAACGTTATACAATATCAATTATGATATACGAAAATATATTACAGACCATTGGAAATACTCCTCTTGTTAGGATAAATAAATTAAATCCAAACAAAAATGTTACTATTTACGCTAAAATTGAAGGAAATAATCCAACTGGTAGCATAAAAGACAGAATAGCATTGAAAATGATTGAGCAAGCAGAAGCAGACGGCTCGTTGGTAAAGGGAAAAACAATAATTGAACCAACGTCTGGAAATACGGGTATTGGGTTAGCAATGATAGGGGCATTAAAGGGGTATGGTGTGGAGATTATTATGAGCAAAGCAGTCTCTATCGAAAGAGTAAAAATGATTGAAGCTTTTGGCGCAAAGATTACGTTGACAGATGCAAAATTGGGAACTGACGGTGCAATAATTAAGGCAAGAGATCTTGTTAAGGCAAGTCCTAAAAAATATTTTATGCCAGATCAGTTTTCAAACAAATATAACAAGATTACACACTATAAAACAACGGGTGAAGAAATTTGGAAACAAACAAATGGTAAAATTGATTATTTTGTTTCTGCAATAGGAACATCCGGCACAATCATGGGAGTGGGGAAAGCCCTTAAAGAAAACAATCCCAAAATAAAAATTATTTGCGCGCATCCAGTTAAGGGTCATTACATACAAGGATTAAAAAACATGGAAGAAGCACTAGTGCCCTCAATTTATGACCCTTCAGAAATTGATGAAACAATTATGGTTGAAACAGAGACTGCATTTGAAACAACGAGACAAATCATTAAAAAAGAAGGAATTTTTGTTGGAATGAGTAGCGGAGCGGCTATGTATGCTGCGATGGAAATGGCCAAGAAAATTAAATCGGGAGTAATGGTTGTCATTTTTCCAGACAAGGGAGAAAAATACTTAACCACTGATTTGTTTAGTGAAAAATAAAAAACTGTTATAATTTTAATATATGCCGTCGTGGCGGAACTGGTATACGCGCACGACTCAAAATCGTGTGAGGCAACTCATGTGGGTTCGACTCCCACCGACGGCACAAAAATTTGCATACTAAAGTCAATTTCTGTATAATAAACATAATGTCAACAGAACTACCAAGAATAAGAAAAGAGAGTGGAGTGTTTTGGGTTGAGGTTGAGAAAATCAGACCAAATTCCATGCAACCTCGTCGCGTTTTCAATGAAGATGCCCTAAAAGAACTTTCTGATTCTATCAGGCAGTATGGAGTTTTACAACCACTTGTTGTAATTCGTCAAGAAAGAGAAGTTCCCACTGGTACAGTTGTTGAATATGAGCTTATTGCGGGAGAAAGAAGGTGGAGGGCTTCCCAGCTTGCTGGGTTAAGCCAAGTGCCTGTAATTATCAGAGAAGAGCCTTCTGAAAAAGTAAAATTAGAGCTTGCTCTTATAGAAAACATTCAGAGAGAAGATTTAAGTGCTATTGAAAGAGCCATTGCTTTCAAGCAGTTGGTAAATGATTTTAAAATGAGACACCATGAGATTGGTATCAAAATGGGAAAAAGTAGGGTCTTCGTTTCAAACACAATTAGATTGTTGTCTCTTCCTCAAGAGATTCAAGATGGTTTGCAACAAGGGTTAATTGCTGAAGGCCATACTCGCCCACTTTTAAGCTTAACGAAAGAGAAGGATAAACAATTAAATCTATACAAAGAAATAATTTACAGAAAGATGACGGTTCGAGAAGCCGAAGCGCTTTCTAGAGAAATTGTAAAAAATCATCAAAATTCTGTTTTACAACCGGAGGTACAACAAGATTCAGGAGCAGATGATCTTCAGAAAAGACTTTCTGATGCTTTAGGGACTAGAGTTTTCGTTGAGAAGAAGGCTTCTGGTAAGAAAATTTCTATAGAATTTTTTTCGGAAGAGGAGTTGAAAAACTTTTTATCAAAGGTTGGTGTGGCTACAATTTCTGAACCAATTCAAGATAGTGTAGAGGAGGTCAAAGAAAATAAAAGTTGGCTAAGTAATTTTAGTATCTAGTTTTTTAGGTTTGGTATAATTTCTTCTACGCCTTTTATGGTTTTTAATCGGGTAACTACCCTTTCCACTTGATTTTTATTTCTGGGAGTAAAGCTTACATAAAATTCTAGATAATTACTGCCGGATTCTTTGGGAAGTATGCTCCTAATTTTTATTCGAAAAGAAGATAAAACAGCAACGATCTCTTTTATTAAATCTGCCTTATTGATTGTAATTATGCTTAGGTCGCACCTCAATGGCCTTGGGGTGTTTTCAATCCCGCTAATTAATCCTTGTTTTTTTAAACTAGACTTAATGTGATTTCTGGCGATAGAAGTTGTGGCGTGTTCTAGGGATTTTAGACTTGGTTTTTTGTTTTTTTGAGAAGACACTTCTACCATATCTCCAGAGATTAATTTATAAGACAGAGGAACTATGTGGTGATTAACTTTGGCTCCTATAATAGAATTACCAACGTCAGTGTGAATGTGATAGGCAAAGTCTAATGGGGTTGCTCCTTCTGGTAGATCAATGATGTCTCCTCTTGGGGTTAAAACGAAGACCCTATCTTTAAAAAAGTCAATTTTTAGAAATTCCAGAAAATCCTTACTTTTGGTTTCTTTGTGTAGTCTTTTTTGCCAGTCTTGAAGCTGTTTTATCCATTCAAACTTTTTTAGATCTTTTTGTAGGTCTTTGTCTCCAGTTTTATATATCCAATGAGCAGCAATTCCAGATTCTGCTTCTTTGTGCATCTCCTCAGTTCGTATCTGAAATTCTGTAATTTTGTTATCAATACAAAAAACTGTTGTGTGTAAACTTTTGTAACCATTTTGTTTTGGTAGGGATATGTAATCTTTTATCCTTCCCGGCAGTGGTTTCCATAGTTTGTGGAGAATCCCCAATGTTATGTAACAGTCTTCGAGGGAGTTAACAATAATTCGAACGGCAAGAAGATCATAGATTGAAAACCAGTCCATGTTATACCTTAGAAGTTTTTTCCATAAACTATAATAGTGTTTTGCGCGATATTTTATTTCTATGGTCTTAATATTTGTTCTTTTTAACTCTCTTTCAATCGTAGGAATTACTTTTTTTATAAGATATTTTTGTCGCTCAGAAACTTTTTCTTTCGTTTCGTGAACAATAAAAGCATATTCTTTTGGGTAAGCATATTCGAATGCAGAGTCTTCCAATTGCAGTTTCAAATCCCCCATACCAAGTCGATCTGCTACGGGTGCATAGATTTCTAATGTTTCCATAGCTATTCTTTTTTGCTTTTCTTCAGAATAGACGTGAAGAGTTTTTAAATTGTGAAGCCGATCATGAAGTTTGATAATGACCACACGGATATCCTGGGCCATGGCCATAAACATTTTTCTTGTGGACTCAGCGCTTCTTTCTATTCCTTGATATTCTACTTTGTCTACCTTGCTCAGTCCATCTACCAGAAAACTAATTTCTGAGCCAAATTTTTTGCGGATTTTTTTTAGAACAGTATTGTCTGTTTCGTATGTGTCATGAAGAAGTGCAGTGGCCACAGAAGATGCTCCCAATTTTAACTTTGCAACATTTAGCGAAACTTCAGCAGGGTGGTAAATATATTTTTCTCCCGTAAGCCTTTTTTCTTCTTCGTGTATTTCGGATGCAAAGTCAAAAGCCTGCTCAATTACAGCCAGGTCTTTCTCGGCATATTCTTTTGGTAGTTTTTCTTTATAGTCTTGCCAAATCATACTAATATATGTATAGTAAACCCAGAATAAATCTTTAACAAGGAGGACAAAAAAATGAATCCGTGGTATGAGAAGGTTGTTGGCTATTTTGAAAATCGCAAAAACAGAACTGGTGTTTACCAGTTGCCGAGCCCAAGAAGCTTTTATGAAGACGATGAATTTGTTGCTGTCGGACATGTCAAAATAAAAAAGCAGAAACTTGAGGAGCGTGCCAAGCAATGGGCAGAGGAAGATTTTGAAATTCCTGAGTGGAGAGAGCCAGTGCAGTATCCACACGATGACGACGATTTTATTCAATGGTTGGGAATTGTTACGGCAATAAATGCATATCACAAAGAGCCAGGAATAGGAAGTATAAAATTTTATACGAATTGGAAAGATAAAAAATGGACAGGTGCTTTCGGAGTGTCTGCCTGTGTCACCAGAGCCATTATAGAAAAGAAAATTCCACTATTAGATCCTTATTTTTTGCACGGCATTAAAATTAGTCAAATGAGAGAAATTTTTAATGTTGATTCGAATTTACCTTTGCTTGAAAAACGAATGCAAATTTGGAAAAACATTGCCAGGGTTTTAATTTCTAAATATAATGGTCAATTTGCGAATCTTTTTAAAGAGGCAAATTATAGGTGTTTTGATGGTGGCAATGGCATTTGTGAGCGTCTGGTGGAAGATTTTCCAGGAGCATATTATGATAAACGTAGTCTAGATCGTACCAGATATGACAATTGGCTTCCATTTCACAAAAAAGCACTTCTTTTTCTTCTAGAATATTATGGCAGGGCGCAAAGTAGCGACACATTACCACAAATCAAAGACGTTGAAAGTCTAAGTGTCGTTGCCGATTGTGTTTTACCGAAAATTTTATATATTTTAGAGATTTTTAAATATTCTCCATTTCTGCGGAATAAAATTTCGATGGGAGAGGAGATAGAGGAAAATTTTCCTTTGGAGATTCAAATACGTCTGGCAACTGTTTTGGCTATTGGAAAACTTCTGGAAGCGATAAATCAGGAGAGAAAAAAATTGAATCTGTCGGAAACTAATATGGCTCGTTTATATTATAAACTTTGGGGAGCAGGAAGAAACTACGATGGGTTATACCACATAACCGAAACATTGGATTATTAGATAGAAATGAAAACCCTTTACAAAGAAACGGAGGTAAGAATTATGAATAAACTTTCTACAGATCAACTGGCAGACGAGTTAGTATCGCTTTTCCGAAACATCTACACCACCACGAATATTGAAGAAGCGATTCGGAATGCCAAGGGCATGCTACTCGCCGAGGCTAAAAAGGCTAGACGTAAACAATTGGAAGAGCTGTTTGATGCGCAAATCCAGAGATGGAAAGATTGCGGATGTCCCGGAGCAATCGTGGAAATGCTAGCAGATCAAAAGGATGCGGTTCTTTCAAGAGCCAGGGAGATGACATTCGGCGAAGGTAACATTTCAATCCTTTCAGTCGTTCCCCGAATCTACATGACTATCTACAACCAAATGCCAATGGTGAAGAACGGCGAAAAGACTGGATTTACTCACATGGATCCGACCGAAATCACCGACGTGGTGGATGTTCCGAAAAGGCCTTATTGGATTTATGATGTGGAAAACGGAGAAGCTAGGCTAGGCGAATCACCTGAAAAGGCAGAGAAACTGATCAAGAAAGAGGGCCAAAGCTGTCTCACTGACACAGAAGTGATCGCTATCGGAATCCACGATAGACCTGATCATCATATGGACGCTACTGGATCTTGCTATGGGTTGTCTGACCGCGCACTCTGCCTCCACCTAGACGAGGGTTGTCCTGTGCTCGACTGGCACTATGCTGGCGCTTCGTGTTCGCGGTGGGGTTCCGCCTCGTGCGGTAGTAGGTAGCCTGCCTGCCGGCAGGGACTTCGGACCATAAATCTTTCAGAGCTAAAATTAAAAACCCGCCCCGATTTAATCGCGGGCGGTTTTCTTTTTTATTTTTATTATTCTATACACTTATCTACGATCGTTGGTAAGTGTATAAGTGTCCCACATTTGTCACGGTCGTAGCAAATGTAGGACGTTTTAAAATTTATTAAAATTTAGCATTTACTTACGATCGTAAGTAAATGCTAAAAATGTTAAATTTATTTTATTCAGTGGGGTTTTTCTATGGAGTAGGTGCATTCTTTATTGGAGCATTTTATTTCATTCTTTATCTCCATGGTTGGCTCTTTACATTCTGGGCACAGTTCGCCAGTTGGTTTATTCCAAGTGGCAAATTTACATTTTGGCCAGCCAGAACATCCAAAAAATATCCTCCCCTTTTTTGTTTTTCTAGAAATAACATCGCCATCATCTCCTTTTTCTTTACAAAGGGGACATTTTATATTTAACTCTTTTGCTGATAAACTTTTAGTGTTTTTGCAATCTGGAAAACCAGAGCAAGCCATAAATTTACCAAATCTTCCGTATTTAATTATCATTGGCTTGCTACATATTTCACAAACTTCATCAGTTTCCTCTGTTAGGTCTTCTTCTTTTACTGTTTTGTATTTTTCTTCTAGGTTTTTCTCAAATGGAATATAGAATGTTTTGATTAGTGGTTTGTATTTAATTTTACCTTCCGCAACTTTATCTAGTTTGTCTTCCAGTTCTGCTGTAAAATCTACATCCACAATATCTGGGAAATGATCTACCATTATTTTATTTACTTTCTCGCCTATTTCGGTAGGAATAAATCTTTTTGCTTCATCTTTTTCCACATAATTTCTGCTTTGAATAGTGGAAATTATTTGAGCATAAGTAGAAGGTCGGCCAATTTCATGTTTTTCAAGAATTTTAACTAGAGAAGCATCGTTGTATCTTGCTGGTGGTTGAGTTTGATGCGCTTCAGATATTACTTCTTTGGCAGAAACAACATCTTCCTTGGATACCTCTGGCAAGATATTGTCTTCCATTTTAGATGGCCCCGACGCTTTGGTCGGGGTAAAATATATTTTCAGAAAACCATCAAATTTTAAAACTGATCCATGCGATCTAAATAAATATTTTCCAGCTAGTGTGTTTATTGTTGTGTTGTCGAAGATTGCATTTGGCATTTGAGTTGCCATAAACCTTCTCCAAATTAAATCATACAGTTTAAATTGATCGGCGGACAAATCATCTTTAATAGATTCAGGACTAAGTTCTGGATGGGTTGGCCTAATGGCTTCATGTGCCTCTTGGGCGCCTTTACTTTTTGTTTTAAATACACGAGGACTACTTAGGGTGTATTTTTCGCCCAAGTTGTCTTTCAGGTATTTTGTTGCCGATTCAACAGCCGATGGAGCAACGCTAAATGAATCAGTTCTCATGTAGGTAATTAGCCCCAATGCACCTCCTTCTTTTTTTAGATTTATTCCTTCGTAAAGTTGTTGGGCAACCATCATTGTCTTTTTGGCAGAGAAGTACAAGTTGCTATGTGCGGCTTGCTGGATGGTGCTGGTGGTAAATGGTGGGCGGGGCTGTTGTTCTCGTTTTTTCTTTTCTATAGATTCTATTGCCCAAGAAGCATCTTTTAAATCTTTCAAAGCTGTTTCTGCTATTTTTTTATCAGTAATTCCAGGTTTGATAATTTGCTTACCATCTATTTTAATTAAATCTGCAGGAAATTTTTGTTTTTTAGAAATTAAAGTGGCAGAAATAGACCAATAATCCTCTGGTTTAAATTTTCTTATTTCGTTTTCTCTATCAATGATTAAACGCAGGGCTACCGATTGAACTCGGCCAGCCGACAATCCCCGCATTAATTTTTTCCATAAGAAAGGGGATAGTTTGTAGCCAACTAATCTGTCCAAAATTCTACGGGCTTGTTGAGCATCAACAAGGTTTAAATCCATTGGCCTTGGGTTTTCTAATGCTTTCTCAATAGCGCTTTTTGTAATTTCATGAAATGCAATCCTTTCAATTTCTTCTGGTTTTCGTTTTTTGAGGTCCAGTGCCTCTAGTAGGTGCCAAGCAATAGCTTCACCTTCACGGTCTTCATCTGTAGCTAAAATAATCTTGTCAAATTCTTTGGCAAACTTTTTTAGCTTGTTTACATTTTTTTGAGATTTTTTGGGAATAACATATCTTGGTTCAAAATTATTTTCTATATCCACACCAAGCTCACCTTTCGGTAAATCTCTCATGTGCCCAAGACTAGATTCCACTTTGAAATCCTTCCCGAGGAAGCGGGTAATAGTTTTGGCTTTTGTTGGTGATTCTACAATAACTAAACTCTTCATAATTCTTAAATCTTATATATTTTACCATTGATTTCTTTTATAATACCTTTTATTTCCATTTGTATTAATTGAGGGTTAATTTCCACTGGTGACATTTTTAGTTTTCTAATTAATTCGTCGCGGTTTAATGGCTCGTAAAGTACAGATATAATTCTTTTCTCTTCTATTGTCAAGTTTGTTATTTCTTTTTCTTCATCAATATCTATTCCAAAGGCCTTAAGAATGTCACCAGCTTCGGTAACTGGTAGTGCGCCTATTTTTAATAAATTATTGGTACCCTTAGAGTTTATTCCAAAAATCTCTCCGGGAATAGCAAATACTTCTCGGTTGTTTTCTAAAGCCAAAAATGCCGTGATCAGAGAGCCACTTCTCTCGGCAGCCTCTATCACCAACGTCCCTTGAGACAAGCCGGCAGCAATTCTGTTTCTTTGGGGAAATGTAAATTGAGCAGCCTTCATGTTCATGGCGTATTCAGAAACAAGACAGCCGTTCTGGGCAACAATTTCTTTAGATAGTTTAAGGTTTGCTTGTGGATACATCGCCTGGTCACTAAGTCCGTTTCCCAAGACGGCAATAGTTTGCATTTTGTTTTCTAAGGCAGATCTGTGGGCGATGGCGTCAATACCAAGCGCTAAACCACTCACTATTACTATATTGTGGTCTTTCAAGTCACTGATTATTCTTTCACATGCCTCTTTGCCATAGTTTGAGAATTTACGAGGGCCAACGATTGTTAAATGAATGGTGGATTCTTTTGGTAAATTCCCTTTTATATACAAAATTTCTGGTGAAGTAAAAACTTCTCTTAGCTTTTCTGGGAATTCTTCTTTTAGTAAAATTTTTACACCCTCTTTTTCTAACGTTTCAAATTCTTTTTTTGGGTCAATATTATTTCTAAATTCAGTTAATTTATGCGCGCCAGTAATTTTTTTAAGTTCATTCAAAGATGCTTTCCATCCGTTTTCAAAACTACCAAAATATTTTTTGATTTTTTCCAGTCCCACTGCGCCAATATGCAAACTTTGATTTAAGGCATTGGCATAGATGTGTTCGTTCGACATAACCTTAATTCTAGATTAAGATTATTTTTTGTCAAAACAAAAACTAAAATCCCCCAAAAAATATCGGAGGATTTATTTCCATTTCCATCGACATCGGAAGTCGATGGCGGTAAAAATTAAAAAGCCCCGACATCGTCGGGGTTTTTGTTTTTATTCTTTTTCGGGCTCGTCTGCTAGAATCGCATCTAGTATTTGCTGAGCCCACTTCGTTGCCGTATCCCAATTAACAGAATTGGGATCTTCGATCGATTTCCTCATTTCGTTGACGTATTTCCAAAAAATAGTCTTCGGAACACCCCAATAGACATCACCACAAATACTTCTTATTCCCACTTTTGTTTTGTTAAGATGGCAACTTTTGCAATAACTAAAAACATTAAAACAATATCCGCATTTGCCACTTGCTCGGAGATAGGGAAAACCATGTTGATGAACAAATCTTTCACGATTTTTTGTTTTTTCAACTATCTTAACCCACTTATCTCTAGAACTTTCCCAATTTTCTCGGGAAATCTTCTTTATTTCTGTCATTTTGCCTCCTTTCCTTGTTCTACATTTTATATTTTATTGTCAAAAACTCATTCCACCAATTTCTATCACGAGTCGTTAAACAAGTCAAGCTTTATCCATCGACTTCCGATGTCGATGGTGATAGACTTATGAATATTATGATAAGAAAAGACCAATTTGTTTCAGGAGAATATTATCACGTTTACAGCAGAACAATATTAAATATTCCGGAATTTGAGAACTATGAGAATGCAAATAAACTTACTCAATGTTTTTTGTTGGCAAATTCAACAGAATCAAGTAAGGCGTTTGATTATTTAAGAAATTACAAAAATGTAAGCTTAAGAAAAGCAGTAGATATAGCATGGAGAGGTGATAAACTTGTTGATGTCGTTGCTTATTCAATTATGCCGAATCACTATCACCTTTTGGTAAAAGAATTAACGGAGGGTGGAATAAGTACTTTTCTTCGTAAGAGTAATATTTCAATTGCAAAATATATAAACACCAAACAAGAACGGAAAGGTTCTCTTTTTGAAAGTAATTTTAAAGCAAAACATATTGATTCAAATAATTATCTTCTTCATCTTTCTTTGTATATCCATCTTAACCCATTAGATTTTATTGACAGCAAAGACTGGAGAGGGGGGAATTTAAAAAGTTGGAATTTAAAAAAGAAAGAACTTATTAAATACCCATGGTCTAGTTTGAAAAGTTATCTACAAGACGATTTTGAAGATTTAATTTTATCCGGAACAGAAATAATCACAGATCAGTTTAGGGGAAAGAAAGACTACGAGAAGTTTTTGAGAGAGTGGTCTGAAATTGATTTAGAAAAGATAAGAGATATCGTTTTAGATTAGTAGCTTTTATCGATCCATCGACATCGGATGTCGATGGATTAAACAAGTCTCGATGTTTATTATCGAGACAACTCAATTGTGGTTGACAAAATCACTTGAAACTGGCAATCTACTTACAAGTTGATATTTGAAAATAACTTTGAAGAGGGCCTCGCCCATAGGACGGGCTACGGCCGAGGGAGGAATAATGGAAACAAACGTAGAGGCAATGAAGAATCCAGAGATACTAAGAGAGGTGGATCCGTATTTATTTAAGGTGTGTGTCGGAGATAATCCCAGAGAGCTTTTCTATTTTTTTGGTCAGTTTGCAGAAAATGCAGAAACCGTCGCCAGAATCATTGCTGAGCGGAGAGGAGGAAAAGTCCTCTCAAAAGATGATTACATTCTTTTTATGAGAAAAGAGAAAACACCAGGAGACAATGTTTTGTTGGTTTGTCTTTTGGAAGCAAAAAATGGAGAACTGTCTACCACGGCACATTTCTATCTCATTCCGTTGAGAGGCGCTTGTATTACACGTGATTTGGCAAATCTTGTGCAGAGTACAGTTTGTAGTCACTTAGATGAAGAGTTAGACTGCCATCAATTTCCTTTAAGATTTGGCACTTGCCCGTAAAAAGAAAACCAAAAACCCACACTTGTGTGGGTTTTTTTATTGCTTACTGTTCTTCCGATAGTTTTTAGATTTCCATCGACATCGGATGTCGATGGAAAAAACATATGTTGACAAAATACTCTAAGACTGGTAGTATGTCGGGAGATTGTTAGTTAATTGAAAAAAGGGGTATAAGGGGGTACAAGGATGAAGAAAGAATTGAACTGGCATAAAACGTTGTTTGCAAGTTTTTACTGTAAGTTTCCGGGGGCAGTGTTGCCATTGATTCTAGTTAGCATTCTTTTTTTTGTTATTTTTGTTCTACTCACCGTGAAGTCGTTTATGCCTAATTTTTTGATATCGGTAATTTTGTTTGTTAGCTACATGTCTCTTATCCAGTCAATTCAGTGGAAAGAAAAATTTCCTGAACAAAAGTTTGAGAGGATAATGAAAGATGCTTTTGAAAAGCTTCGTGAAATTGAAAGACTAACTCCACCAAACTTTCCAATGTCTAAAAAACTAAGAGGCCTAATTAAAGTGGCCAATACAACTAAAGATACTTTTGAGCTAGAAACATGGCTGGGGGAGTATCTTAGTTGGAAAGACAGGATATACAACCTGGCAAGTTTAGAAAAAATAGTTACTGAAATTGAAACTTACAAACAAGAAATTAAACTCAAGGAGGCAAGACTTCTTGAAGAAAGGGAGGAAAATAATGAAGTTTAAGGCAATGAAAGACCCAGAGATTGTAGGCGAGACGCAAAAGGTTCCTTACTTGTTCAAAGTCCGTTTGCCGGATGATGAAACAGACAAGAGAGAGTTCTTTTATTTTTTCGGGCAGTTTAGAAAGCCCGCAAAAACGATAGAAGAAGTTCTCACTAGTCGTGGGATGTGTAAAATTTTTGAAAACGAAACGGAAATGCTTTTTATGAAAAAAGAAGTGGTTCCAGGAGACAACGTACTGTCGTACTGTCTTTTGGAGACAAAACGTGATTTTACCGTTTTACATTTCTATCTTATTCCAACCAGCGATGCAGTTATTACCATTCCCCTAGCAAGCTATGTAAAGGAGATGGTTTGCAATTATTTAGAAGGGAAGTTAGATTGCGTTAGTTTCCCTTTAAGGTTTGGCACTTGCCCATAAAAAGAAAACCAAAAACCCACACTTGTGTGGGTTTTTTTGATTTGTTACCATATATAATATGTTAGATATTAAATTTATACGTGAACACAAGGATTTAGTCAAAGAAGCTGTGCGAAAAAAGCATGTAGATTTTAATGTCGAGAAGCTCCTAGAAGTTGACGATGTTCGCCGAAAATTAATTCAAGAAACAGAAAAATTACGTGCCGAACAAAACACGGAAACTGAAAAAATTTCCACAATGGAAGACGAGGACAAAAGGCAAAGTCTTATTAACGAGATGAAAGTTTTGAAAGACAGACTATCACAGAGTGAAAAAGAATTAAAGGAAATTCAAGAAAAATGGCAAATGTTGATGTTGGAGGTGCCAAATATTCCAGACCCTTCGGTTCCGGAAGGAGACTCTGATGAAGACAATAAAGAAGAAAAGAAATGGGGCGAAATTCCGAATTTTAATTTTGAGCCAAAAGACCATATTGAAATAATGAAAGACCTAGACTTGGCTGATTTTGAAAGAGGAACCAAAGTTTCGGGATTTAGGGGTTATTTTCTAAAAAACGAGGCAGTACTTCTTTCTTTTGCTATTTGGCAGTTTTCTATGGACGAGATGAGGAAAGATGGCTTCGTGCCTTTTGTTGCGCCATCTCTCACTAGGGAAGATAGCTTCAAGGGAACAGGATGGCTTCCTCAAGGAAAAGATGAGATTTATCAAACTCAAGATGATTTATATTTGGCTGGTACGGCCGAGGTGCCTATGATGGGTTATCATCTGAACGAAGTTTTACTTGAGGAAGATCTTCCTAAAAAATATGTTGCTTTTTCTCCTTGTTATCGAAGAGAAGTAGGAAGCCACGGTAAAGACACTAAAGGTCTTTACCGTCTCCATGAATTTATGAAAGTTGAACAGATTATTTTATGTAAGGCCGACCACCAAGAATCTGTAAAATGGCATGAAGAAATTACTAATAATTCCGAAAGAATTGTTAGAGAACTGAAGCTTCCTTACAGGGTTGTTGTTAACTGTGGAGGAGATCTTGGTTTGGGTCAGGTTAAAAAGTATGACATCGAATGCTGGATACCTAGTAGGAAACAATATGGAGAAACACACTCTGCTTCTTATTTTCATGATTTTCAGACGAGACGATTAAATATTCGCTACAAAGATACAGAGGGGGAGACTTCTTTTGTTCATTCATTGAATAACACCGTAATTGCCACACCGAGAATTTTAATTTCTATCTTAGAAAACAACCAACAGGAGGACGGTTCTGTTGTTGTTCCTAAGGTTTTGCAGAAATATGTTGGTCAAGATGTAATTTCTCCGAAATAACATTGTGTCTCGCAACGTTTTATCATCTGCTAAACGCAAGAAAAGGAAAAGACTCTTTCTTCGCGCTTTTTTGTTATGGTTATTTGTCGTTCTCTTTTTATTTGGAGTAATTTTCTTTCTTTTTTTTCTAGACAATTTTAAAATTAAAGAAGTTGTTTTTACTGGCGCCAGTTCTTTTTGGGAGAAAGAGCTCGGTGAGATAATCAACAAAACCTTAAGTGCTAAAACTTTTTTCGTAATTCCTAACAACAGAATTTTTTCTTTTCCCGCAAACAAAACCCAAACTGCTCTGTTGGATAAGTATTCCCAATTAAAAAGTTTGAGAATTTCTAGAAAATTTTTTTCGGGGCTGGATGTTGTTGTTGAGGAAAGGGTTCCGGTGGCAATTATTTGTACAGAACTGAACGAAGATAAAGAGTGTTCATTTTTGGATAGGACGGGCTATATCTTTGAAGAGTCTCCACTTTTTTCTCCTGGGGTTTTTGTTCGGTTTGTTGACTTCCGTCCTATTCAACCTCAAATAGGAGAAAATCTTCTTGAGGAAAATGATTTTAGGGATATTTTAAATTTTAAGGACAAACTAGCAGATGTTTTTAGGGTTTCAGAAATTTACCTAAAGCCAGAAAAGGTTTTTGAGCTTTATCCTGAGAAAGAAGGTGATCAATTTGAAGGCTGGTATTTAATATTTGACAGTCGTGATAATCTAGAATTGTTATATGACAATTTAGAAGTTTTTCTAAAAGAAGATGTTTCTAGGAGTTTGGCAGAGATTGAATACGTAGACCTTCGTTTTGGTAATAAGATATTTTTTAAAAATAAGTAACAAGTGATAAGTAACAAGTAAAATGAAAAATATAGTTTGGATATTTTCGGCATTAATTATTGGGTTTCTTATGCCTCTGGCTATTTTTTATTTTTCAGGAAGTGTTTATAAATTTTCTCAAGCACCCTCTTTCATTTATTTTAATAATTTAAATACGGCCTCTCTTTCCAATCTTAACAATTTAGAAATTCTTTTGGTGGGGGATATTATGATGAGTAGGGATGTGGAAAATTCTGTTTACAAATATAGCGATGGAGATTTTTCGTCTGTTTTCAAAGAGGCTGGTTTTATCAAAAATGCTGACATTTCCTTCGCCAATTTAGAGGGACCTGTTTCTGTTTCTGGGAAAGATCAGGGGAATTTATATTCGTTTCGTTTCAAGCCAGACGCCCTCAGGGCGCTGATTGATGCCGGTTTTGATGTTTTATCTGTAGCCAACAACCATGCTGGTGATTGGGGGCGCGAAGCTTTTGAAGAAAATATCTTTAGATTAAAAAATGATGATATTTGGCCTGTTGGTGGTGGGGTGAATAAAAAAGATGCTCTTTTGAAAGTTGTGGAAAGAGATGGTGTACGAGTTGGTTTTTTGGGTTTTAGTGATGTTGGCCCTGGTTGGTTTGCGGTTAAGGAAAACAAATCGGGCATTACGCTAGTAGATAAAAATTTTGAAAATATTATAAAAAATGCATCTCGGCAAGTAGATATTTTGATAGTTTCAATTCATTTCGGTGAAGAGTATGAAGAAAGTTCTAACGACCGCCAGAAAGAATTAGCACGTTTGGCCATTGATGCTGGCGCGAAGGTAGTTGCTGGTCACCACCCGCATGTTATTCAGGAAGTGGAGGCATATAATGGGGGTTTGATCGCATATAGTTTGGGGAACTTTATTTTTGATCAAAATTTTTCGGAAGAAACCATGGAGGGTTTGGCTCTCAAGGTTTATTTTGAAGGAAATGAAATAGTTGCTGTGAAGCAAAATAAAGTAAAACTAAATAATCTATTCCAACCAAGCTTGGAATAAGAAAACCCCACTAAGTGGGGTTTTTGTTTTTGTTGTTTATACACAAAGCCATGTAACTAAAAGAATGAGTATAATCACGAGATAAATCCATTGTTCATCGCTTAGTATTCTATATCGATAAGATCTAGCATCTGTTAGTATTCTGTATTGACGAGATCTATCATCTGTTATTAGCCTCTTCTTTTTTAATTCAGTAAAATAATCCCTTGTAGATCTTCCACTTTTTTTCTGTTCATTACCACAATCTGCACACCTATAAAAAGTGTAGGGGAAGCTTAGGAGGCCGTTATTGCCACCAACAGCATTAAGTAGCTTTTCTCCGCCACAATGGGTACACTTGTTCTTTTTATGTGTTTCGTTCCATGAGAGGGTTCTCTGGCGTACCTTTGCCGCAGCCTCTTTAGCTGGCGGTCTTTTAAGTATTTTTTCAAAAATAAGCCAACTCAAGAAAAACGGCAATCTTTTCATTTCAAGTCTCCTTTATTTGGTTGTCAAGATTCAAAAAATGCTTCTACATGCTTGTACACATATAAGCATAGACTTATCTAAAAGTAAACTTAGCAAATACTTACGATCGTAAGTATTTGCTAAGTTTAGGATTCGCAAGATAAAAATTTTAGAATCTATATATAAATATAGAGGTCCCTGCTCTGGTAACAAAGTCTGCACCATCTAGCCAAGGGAATGTGTCTGCTGGCAATCGTACAAATCCCTTCACGGGTTCTGCTCGTGATTCTTGAAAGAATGTTAGGGACACTGCTAGCCATTCAATACCCTGATCCATTGGGTGTCCAGAGTTGGAGTGCCAGATGTGGGCTTTGTCGCCTAGGTAGTATTTTGGGTGTCCACCTCCAAAATAATCTATGGCAATGTTTTCTATGTTGTTTTCTTCAATATAGTCACGAAGTCTCAATAGGTCTTGTCCCCAGTCGTAGTTTGAGTCAACGGCAATTTTGTATCCGTTTGGCGTACCTGCAACCAACTCGTTAAAGTAGGACAGATAGTGTGGGAAGTTTAAAATTGTCGAAGCAAGCATCCAAATTAAAAGAAGAATAAGAAGTAAACCGCGCTTAATTGGTCGAATATAAAGCCGGTAGAATTCTTTTAGCCATCCAAAGATAGTTTTTGGCGTTTCCACGCCGTACTCCTTAATCCACCGAATAGTCTGTCGAGAAACAATCAGGTAAATAAAAGGGAAGGTGGGCAGAACATGTCGCACTCCAATGTTTAGTGGACTGGTAATGGCTTGTAACCAATAAATTCCCAGAAAAATAAAACTAGCAGTAAGTGCAAAATTTTCTCGTAACCATCCACAGAAATTTTTGAAAGTTTTTTCATTACTTTTTCTGATATTGTTTATTCCAAAAATTATTCCTATTAAAGTTAGAATATGCAGAGCAAGATGTTCTTTCAGCAAATACAAAAGAGGGAAATAGATTGGCCACCCTTTGTTGGCGACTTCTCCCAGAAGGAATACATTGTTTCCACCGGCCGCTCTTTGCATTACCATTAAAATTCCAAACAAATATTCAGCCAAAGCACGCACCGCAACTAAGCTTGATCCAGCAAGCCAAATAACTGCGTCAGCTAGAAATCGCACCTTAAAGGTGTGCAAAATGAACGAAATATCATTTACTTGTCGCTCTACTGGATAGTTCCAAACGTGGAATATATAGAAAGGGATAATAATTACAAAACCGATTAAAGCAATTAAGATAATTTTACCAAGCATTATAAATTGCTCTTTGATAAATTTTCTCCAACTAAACTTTTCGTAATTTACTAAAAACACCCAAAGTGCTCCCAAGATAATATAAATAGGCCCTAGAATTACTAAAGAGAATTTAAGAAGTTGAGCTACTCCAAAAGCAACACCACAGATAACTAGGCTTTTTGTGGTATTTTTCTGTATCCAATTAATGAAGGCCGCCAAACCAAGAAAGAAGCCAAAGGCTGCCGCTAAGTCCGTGGTGACATATCTAGAGTGAGCCAGAAATGTAGGAGAAAAGGCAAAAAGGAAAAGAGTGAGAATGGCAACTTTATCTCCATACAAACTTTTTGCCCATCTAAAAAGCATCCAGCCAAATAAAATTGCTAGAAACATAATAGGGAGACGCGAGAATTTTATAATATCGTCGGCATTGTTACCCGACTCATATATGAATATCCTCCCCAAGTCCCACTGGCCATTAATAGCCGTGGACCAAGAAGGGTCGTTTACTGGGAAATTTAAATCTAGAAATAAAAGGGGAATTGCAGAGAGGTCTTTGATAAGAGGCGGGTGTTCTGGGTTTATTCTAAAATCTTGCTCTGTTAAGTAAGAGTATCCAGCGGGGATATGGGCCAATTCGTCCATAGTGGCTGAGTCGTTCCATGCAGAAGAAATTAACAACACAAACATGGTGGCTAAAATAACAAATGCGGAAAAATTTATAATTTTTTGAGTCATAAATAACGTCAGATTTATTATATCATATTTTTTATCTTGTCTATACCTTTTTTCAACAGGGTATTGCGGGCGGGGATTTTGTGATAAAATAAAAAGTATGGAAAAAATTACACCACAACAGGAAAGGGCACAGTTGCAAGAAAAGATAACAGCTTCACCTGAAAATACTCAAGAAATTGTTACCGAGCACGCCCAACTAACTCCTGAAGAAATTTACACACCAGATTATCAGTATTCGCCAGAACAAATAAAAGAGATGGAAAAGAACATCTTAGATAGTAGTCACAAAGAAAAAGAAGAAACCATTTCGCGCCTTTTTTCTATTGCAGAAGAAAAAGGTATTTTAAATGCTATTAAGGTTTCTAAAAACCTACCCGAATCTTTGATGGATGAATTCCATGATCATTTGGTGAAAAGTTTACAAGATGAAAACAAATCTTAAAAAATCTTTAGACCTAGTTCTTCTCGAGGTTGGCTTCCCTTTTGCCAAAAAAGACAATGAGAAATCTTTTAAGGACCTGGTTGTGGTTATGGAACAATTTTATTCCGGCATGTCCGAGCTACAGCCTTATTTTGTTTTGGAAATTGTTTCTCCAGCCACAGAAAACGAAACCAATTTCTACGCTGCTGTGCCAAGAAAGTTTGTTTCCTTTTTTGAAAAACAGGTCTATTCCATTTTTCCTGACGCTGAAATTCGCGAAGAACCTACAGACTACAATGTTTTCAAAACTAAAGGTGTAAATCTTGGCACCACTATTTCTCTAAGAACTAAAGCTATTTTGCCAGTCAAAACTTATGAAGACCTCAGTGCCAACCCCCTAGAGGTTATCGCAAATGCCTTTTCCAAACTAAACAGAGAGGAAGAAGGAGCTGCTGTGCAGATTCTAATAGACCCAAGTAAAAACGTTTTTAATCATGATGCCGAAAAAGCAATTAGCTTGTTGAACGCCGGCGAACCCATTAAAACATCCTTGGCGGGAGGAGAGAGTCTTACTAAGTCATTTTTGAAAGTTATTACTGGCGGCACAATTCACTCTGAACCAAAGCCAGAGTTTATTGACCCCAATCCTTTGGATAAAGAAAATAGGGCGGAAATAATAAGACTCCTGGAAAAGAAAATATCTAAACAAGTAATGTCTATCAATGTTCGGTTAGTGGTTTCTGCTCAAACAAAAAACCGAGCCAATGAAATTTTGACTCAACTTAAAAGTATGTTTTCTCAATATTCCTCCACTCAAGGGAACTCTTTTGTAACTAACGACTTAAAGGGGCGTAGTTTGAAGAACCTATTTTACAACTTTTCATATCGTCTTTTTGATAAAAGCAAAGCTATATTTTTAAACACAGAGGAGTTAACTAGTATTTTTCATTTTCCATCGCAGGGGTTGTTTGCTCCTAAAACTGGCTATGTGAAAGATAGGCAAACCGAAGCTCCGCCCAACCTGTCAAAAGAAGGTTCGCTAATTGGGAAAAATTATTTTCGAGGAGTAGAAACAGAAATTCACCTTTCTCCCGAAGATCGTAGACGACACCTCTATACTATTGGCCAAACAGGCACTGGCAAGTCGGCCCTCCTTAAAAACATGGCTGTTCAAGATATTAAAGATGGTCGTGGGATTTGTTTTATAGATCCACACGGTTCAGACATTCAAGATATTTTAGGTCAAATACCAGAAGAGAGGTGGGATGATGTAATTTATTTTGACCCAAGTGAGGTTAAGAGGCCGTTTGGTTTAAATATGCTGGAGTACGACCCTGCGCATCCAGAGCAGAAAACATTTATTGTCAACGAGCTTTTGGAAATTTTTCAGAAACTTTTTGCAGATTCGCCAGAGGGTTTAGGGCCAATGTTCCAGCAATATTTCAGAAATGCCACTCTTTTAGTAATGGAAGACCCTGAATCTGGAAACACCCTTTTGGAAATATCTAGAGTATTGGTAGACGAAGAGTTTCGTCGCCTTAAATTGTCTAAAAGTAAGAACGTTGTTGTGAATAATTTCTGGGAAGAGTCAGCTGAAAAAGCTGGCGGTGAAGCCGCTCTTGCCAATATGGCTCCTTACATTACAAGTAAATTTGATACTTTTTTGGCCAACGAAATAATGAGGCCAATTATTTCTCAAGAAAAATCTTCTTTCAATTTTCGCGAAGTAATTGATAATCAAAAAATCCTTTTGGTCAATTTATCTAAAGGTCGGCTTGGGGAAATCAATTCAAGTCTTTTGGGTATGATTGTCGTTGGTAAGCTTTTTATGTCAGCTATGGCTCGGGTTGATCTAGCAGAAAGTGAAAGAAAAGACTTCTATCTATATATAGATGAATTTCAAAATGTTACCACTAGCTCTATTTCTAGAATTTTATCAGAAGCTCGTAAATATCGCCTAAACTTAACCATTGCCCACCAGTTTATTTCTCAAATAGAAGAGGAGACGAGGAAGGCGGTTTTTGGAAATGTGGGTTCTATGGTTGTTTTTAGAATTGGCAAAGATGATGCTGAATTTCTAAGTAAAAACTTTGAGTTAGTTTTTTCAGAGGAAGACTTAATGAACATTTCAAACTATCACGCTTATGCCAAACTTCTTGTCAACGGAGAAACTTCTCGCCCCTTCAATATTCAAACCATTCCCCCAGAAAAAGGTAGCCCAGAAGTGGCGTCAGAAGTTAAAGAGGCTTCCGCTGTGAAATACGGACGTCCACTAAGTGAAGTGGAATCAGAGATTAGGAAGAAATATCTTCGGGGGAGGGACGGAGAAAATTTAAAAGTATAGAGGCTATAGCCGCCAAAAGAAAAACCCAACCGATATTAGCGAAAATAGAAATCACAATTGCTAGGCTTATTGTGATTATTCGCCCGATACTAATTGCTATTTCGTGCAAAACAGTAAACTCATCGACATAATGACCTTCATCGGCGGCTATTTCGTATGTGAGAGCATCAAAAGGCATTCTGGTAAATATTCTTATTAAATTGTGGAAAGCCCCCACAATAAATATTTGAAATGTTGTGGCGATAAATACTTTTATAATCCAACCTACTGCTGAAAAATAACTAGCCAATTTTAATGTTTTTCTTTTGCTTGTTTTTTTGTCAAGTTTTTTTCCGAGTATCAATTGAGTAGTAACAGAAATTCCAATAATAATTGTGGAGATTGCCCCAACTTTTAAATAATCACCATTTAGAATTTGGTACATAAAAATAGGCCAGACAATCATAGCAATGCCAGTCTCTGCTCCGTCAGAGGCAAAAGCGAGCATTTGTTTTCTATACTTTTTGGAAACTAAATTTTGAAGAGTTTCTATATAGTTCCAGCTAAATTTTTCTCTTGTTCTAGGAAGTGTTAAATAGGGAATACCAGAGGACAAATAAAGAATAGCTGCGATTATAAAAACGACGTCAAATCCATATTTGCTAATAATAAAACCAGAAAGAAGAGGAATAAAAATTCCAGCTATTTGTCTTGTTGCACCCAGTGCCCCTAGTTGTTTACTTCGGTTTCGCTTGCTAGTAAATTTTGCAAAATCTACATGATAAGGCAACCAATAGAGAATTCTATCAATAGTAAGGATTACTAGCAACAATGGTAGCAAGAAGTGCCAGTTGATTTCGTTTAGAAAGTAAAAAGTGGCATAATATCCAGTACCAAAAAGAATGCTAACTCTTAATGCTTTTCTAAATCCGAAACTATTTAAAAACCGGACAAAGAAGAATAAACAAATTGCATAGGCCAAATATCCAATTCCGAAATAAAGAGCCGTGTACGCAAAGTTTTTGTTAAACAATTCATATAAAAAAATTGGGAGAAAAAGACCCAAAAGGGCACCCGAAATTCCCATTAGAACTTTTCCGGTATAAAGAGAAACAAACCCGTGTGATATTTTTCCTGAAAAATAATCTCTAGGTGTTGGAATATGCATAAGTTTATTATATCATAGAGACACCATGATAAAAGATAAAAAATTATATCGAAGTCAAAAAAACAAAATCTTTGCGGGTATCTTGGGTGGTTTGGGGGAATATTTTGAAGTAGATCCTGTTGCTCTGCGGGTTTTGTGGATTCTGTTGATTGGGCTTACTGGTTTTGTGCCAGGAATAGTTGCTTATATAGTAGCTATCTTTGTGGTCCCCAAGCATAGATAAAACTTGACTTTCTTACTTTCTCGTGATATCTTTGGCTTAAATTAAAGGTATTTGACAATTGAGGAGGCGTGCGAGATGAATATATTTCCTATACAAATACAGGTAGATTCTGGTATAAAATGCCGGAGTTGCAAGAAAAAAAGAAAACGAATAGTTATTTTTGCTGTTGAAATGAGTGATTATGCTACGAGTCTGAATATTTGTCCAGATTGTTTAAAAAAACAATATGAAATGTCTATTGACGATAAACTGGCCAAAGAAAAAGGAGTCAAAATAAAATATTGGAAGGAGAGTGCATAATGACCGAAAAGATTTCCAGAAGGGGTTGGGAGAGTGTTTGGCAGAAATGGCAGAAGATTCGAACCAAGACTTTTAACAAGGAGTCATTTAATAACCGAGATGGTTTTTCGGATCTTCGGGTTGCAGACCCTTGTGGTTATTGTGCTGAGTTTAAGACAAGAGATTATTCTTTTGACAACAAGTGTTGTGTTGAGTGTCCCATGTTCAAACAGAACGTCTGTAGCAATTTCGATACTCCTGGTAATAACGCTTTATTTTGGCAATATGTTGTTGAAATGCAAAAACATAAACCCGATCTTGAAAAAGCTCTTGAAATCGTCGATAAAATCATCTCTGCCATCGAGGCTGATGAACCATCGAAGGAAGAGTTGTAAAATAAAAAAATCCCCCGATACACTTCGGGGTTTTTTGTTTTTAAATCCCGACATCCGATGTCGATGGATTGAACTTTTTTGGTATCTGTTCACCTGCGTCGACGTCCGACGTCGACGCAGGTGTGTTGACGACGAAATGATTCTGTGCTACTTTTGGTTTAAATTGCATATTGAAAAAGGAGACAGCAAATGACCGAATTAAAAATTTCTAGAAAAGGTTGGGAGAGTTCACTAGATAAATGGCAGAAAATTCGAGAGAAGACAGCGCAAAGAATTAGGTTTATTAATGACGACGGATTTGATGGTCTTGAGGTTGCAGATCCTTGTGCTTATTGTCATGAATTTATAAAAAGGGACATAAAGCAAGGTGTTTACAGTTCTGAAAATCGGTGCACTAAGTGTCCGATGAACAAAAAACAAAACGATGGTGTGCAGGTTTGTGGTCTATTTAGACGTTTCAACAAAAATTCTCTGTTTTGGCAATATGTTGTTGAAATGCAAAAACATAAACCAGATTTTGAAAGAGCTCTTGAAATCGTCGATAAAATAATCTCAGCCATCGAGGCCGACAAGCCACCGAAAAAGGAAGATGGAGGTTGATGTTTTGAAGAGAGTAAATGCAATGTTCCCCGATAATTTAATGGAAGCGCTTAAAGATCACGCAGCAAAAGAAGAAACAAACGTTACTGCTCTTTTGATAAGATTCGCTAAACTCGGAATGGCGGTAGACAAGAGTAGCGATGAAGGAGAGACTCTCGTTTGGGAAAAAGTTCAGACAGGAAAAACAAGAAGCATCCCGCATTATGGGTAAATAAAATTAAAACAGTCGCATTCGCGACTGTTTTTTGTTTTCTAGTCCAATCTAACATCTTCAATATTTATGACTATAAATCTGTCACCTGTGAGGAAAGAGGCGATAAAGTAGCTTATTTCGGGCTGTTTTCTTACCTCTTGACAAATATGGTGGTTGTGGTATTTTTGAGGTGGAAAAGAACATTGAAAAGGAGGATGATATGATTGTAGTTTACAACTTAATGCAGGGAGCACCTAAAACAAAACTGAGTGCATGGTTTCAGGCAATTAGTTTTTCGGTTATCGCAGTTTGTATGGAAGGATTATGGTGTGGGATGTTTACGTTCGGCATGCAGTCGCTGTTGGCGGGTATAAACGATATAGCAACTTCCTTGTTGGCTGTTATGTGTGGACTCTTGGCTTCATTTTCCTGGCCTATTATGTTTTGGCCGGGTATAAAAGAAGATTTCGCTCTTGCCAGAGACTTTGGGAAGAAGACGGAGACATGTCAGTACACCAGAACTGGTTTTGATTAGGTCTAGTAATGACCAAAGTGTGATTGAGAAATATTCTGAGTTGATTCAATAATGAGTAACAATCTAAACCCCCAGTGGAAACACTCGGGGTTTTTGCTTTTGTAGTGACCTGTGGGGATGGAGTTTATCCGCCTTGGGCGGGTTTGGAACTCACTATCTATTGTATTCTGGAGCAGAAGTTGCTATAAATTAGAAAAAGTTATTTTCAACTATTGAGATCGGATCTCGATAGTTGGGTCTGGCCTTATTCCAATAAAATTTCCTGGATATTTTCTTTGTTTTCTGCTTGGTTTTTTAGCCATTCCTTGGTTTCTTTTTTATATTTTTCTTTACCACCAAAAAAATCTAATAAAAACTCACGTTGGGTTATAGAAGGGAAGTTCTTTTTTCCAACATAATCAGATAAACTACTCCACCCATATTCCTCCAAAAACTTCAGTTGCTTAACTATTGAGATCGGATCTCGATAGTTGGCTAATTTAAGGGGATTTGCGTGAATATAGTGGGGGAGATGCAAGAGATGTGCATGTTCCTCCAACATCACTGCTTTAAATTTTCCTTGAAATAGTGGTCCAACTCTCTTGTGTTTTTGATTAAAATACATTGTGTATCCAATTCCCAACTTTTGCATAAATTTCACTATTCCGTCTTCCACATTTTGTTTTAAAAGTAGATGAAAATGATTTGGCATTAGGGTGAATATTAATATCTCCACAAGTAATTTTCTTGGTTTTCTGTCTGCTTTTGAATTTTTTAAATATCGACCCTCAACCTTCATCGTTTTGGGATCAAAATAGTAAACAGAATTTAAAACAGGGTTTTCATCATTAAATTCAAACAAGTCATGAATAAACCGAAGATAATCTTTGTCGTTCATGAAGACCTTTCTTTTTTCGACACCACGGTTGTATATGTGATATAGTTGGTTCTCTACGAAGATTGGGTTTTGCATTATGGTAATTATACAACTATTGAGATCCGATCTCAATAGTTGGGGATAACTGATAACTGGGGAAAGTATTTGTTTTAGCGGGGTTGACTGGTTGGTGCGGGTTTGGTATTTTTAAATAATGAAATTGTTTTCTAAATCAAGAGGGAATAAGATTTTTTGGGGAATAATAATTTTCTTTTTTGTAATCTTGCTTTTGGAAGTTGGCTTGAGGTATTACGAAGATATTCAGGGGCAGAGAGCGGTTCAAAGATTGGCTGAGGAGTTGGAAAGACAGGAGTTGGGGCGTGAGCAAGCCAAAACCGCCGACGAAGTCGGCGGGCAAACTCCGCAGGAGACATTGGCTATGTTTATCAGCGCGGTTGAGGCGGGGGATTATGAATTGGCTAGTAAGTATTTTGTGATCGATAAGCAGGAGGAGTGGAGAGATAACCTGGGTGCTGTAAAGAATGTAAACGATCTGCTGTTCGATCTTCAGGAAGCTCTTGGATCTACGGGTAGTTATTCATTAGACAGGACATCTTTTTCTATCCATAAACCAATTTTGGTAAGTTTTGTCCTCTATCCATCAGGAAACTGGAAAATAGAAAAGATATAGCAAGTGACAAGTGATAAGGAATAAGTGAAGAGTAACAAGGGTTATGTTGAGAATAACAGTTTATATTTTAACAATTCTTTGCAGTTTGGGGTTTTACCAAACTGTTTTTGGTTATGATGACAAAACAACGCATCCAGCTCTTACAAACGAAATAATAAATTTCTACAATTTAAATTTTGACCAACAGATTACAGAAGAAGAAAGAGAGTGGTTAATCACTGGTTCAGTGGAAGAAGATACTGCCCCTCGCTGGGTGAATCATTTCTATGACCCAGTTTATAAAGAGGGATTAGCTGGCGCTGATAGTGATTTACTTGCTCCTGAAGACCCAGTATCAGCAATAGAATGGGTTCATAACCAGGAGCTTCAAGAAAAATACAGCCTTTATAAAGGAAATAAAACTTGGGAGTATGCCATATACGAATATGTAAAAGGAGACAAAGAGGAGGCCTTTTTGGCTTTGGGCTATGTTTTACACTTACTGGAAGATATGGCGGTGCCAGATCACACCAGAAATGACATTCACCCTGGAGATAGTCCTTATGAAAATTTTTGTAAGAAATTTAATATAGATAATATTAAAATTGATGAATTGCAAAATTTTGGACCAATTATTCTAAGTTCTTTGGATGGTTATTTTGAAAACTTGGCGACTTACTCAAATAATTATTTTATAAGCAAGGACACTATAAATGTTGCTAAATATGAAAAACCGGAGATTGTTGAGGACTTTGATGGGTATGCTTATGGTTTGGATTCTGACAAACGGTCCGTTAAAATTTCTTTGGTTGATACTCGGCGCGTAAGAGATGGGGATTATTTTAAAAAAGTGAAAATTTATTCTTTGGGTAATGAAGAAATATACCACCCCATTCTCCAATCCTACTGGAACCGCCTCGCGCGCGAGGCAATTTTAGCAGGCAGTGGTACGCTCCGGCTCTTTTTTGAGGAAGCAGAAAGGGCGACTGAAAACCCAGAACTTCTTGTGATTCCACCAGAGCAGGCATCTGTGATCGGTTCTGTTTTGAGGGGTAATTTTTCTGCCGCCGGCGAGGCATTTCGAGCTTGGGGGCTATTAAAAAAGGTAGCGGTTAACCTTTTTCAAAAAGAATCTGCGGAGGTTGAACCTCCGCAGGGCGGAGGACCGGCATCTCTTTTACCTCTTTCCACTGAAGATATTATTCCTGAATTGCCAGTGAAAGTTGGTGTAGAAATAAAAACTCCTGATGTTCCTGAAAAGATTACCGACAAGGTAGAAAAAATTACACAAAAAATTGTGGAGGAGATAGAAGAAACAAAAGAAGACATTAAAAAAGTTGAGCCTTCTGTTGTCGTAGATACCGTAGAGCAAGCACCCAAACCAATCACCCCGTCTCGCAGTAGCACAGTCTCAAATCCTCAACCTGCTCCTCAATCCGATCCAGAATCCGATCCAGAACCCGAACCCGATCCAGAACCCGAACCTGAACCCGAACCAGAACCCGAGCCAGAAATTCCAGCAGACAATATAGCTCCAACCATAGAGTTTTTTGGTGTGTCAGAATGTATTAATTCTTTAATTTCTACAAGCTGTCTTGTGGCAACAACTACCATAAACATGTCTTGGCAAAGTGAAGACACTGACATAGAATTTTATGAATTAAACATAAATGGTGAGGCAAGCACAAAAACTGGAACTTCAACCACCCTAACTTTGGAGGATCAATCTCAAAATACAATTTCTCTTCGTGCCAAAGACACAGCTGGAAATTGGTCGCAGGCAACATCGACCTCAGTAGAAGTTTTCTTGAGCCCTGTCATTGTTAACGAAGTTGCTTGGATGGGCACATCTAATAGTTATACTGATGAGTGGATAGAATTATTTAACAGAACTTCGCAAGATCTTAATTTAAATAATTGGGTTTTGTATTCGCAAGATGGCGTGCCTTACATAAATTTATCAGGAACAATTTCTGCTCAAGATTATTATCTTATTGAGCGCACAGACGATACAACGGTTAATGACATTGAATCAGATTTATTATCTCCATTCAGTGGTCTTAATGGTGGCTCCGGGCTTGGTAATTCTGGTGAAGCGCTTATTCTCTCTTATAGCTCTACAACAATAGACCAGACTCCAGAAGGTGAATGGCCGGCAGGAGACAACGACACCAAGCACACTATGGAGCGATACGATTTAAATAATTGGTATACAAATAATGACTTTTTGGTAAACGGAGAAGCTGCCGATGGCAACCCCACATTAGGAACTCCAAAATCAGCTAACAGTGTAAATAGTCTATTGACTATAAATAAGGATATTGGCAACGACCTGACCATAAGAGAATTAAACAGCCCAACCACTGTTAGTGCTGGTGGCACCAAAACAGTTCAGCAAGATGCAATTCTTACCATAGAACCAAACGTTATTCTAAAATTTGATGGGTCTGGATTAAATATCGCTGGAAAAATAATTGCGCAAGGCACACAAAGCGAGCCCATTATTTTTACAAGTGTTTATGATAGTCCGGCGCCGGGCAACTGGTTTGGAATTGATATCTTAAGTTCCGCGCAAGTCGGGTCTGTGTTTGATTACACTATTTTTAAATACGGGGGGAAGTATTATACAACTACTCCAAACAGAGCTCCGCTTGTTGTGAATGGCCCAGTAGTAACGATTTCCAATTCTATTTTTGAATATTCAAAGATGTATGGCTTGCAACTTGTGAATTCAGATTCGCAAGTCTCAAATAATATTTTTAGAAATAACGACTCCGAAGCAAGTTCTGCCGGCCTATATTCATCAGGAGGGAGTCCAACTATTTCAAACAATACTTTTTTAGAGAATAGACGTGGACTTGTTTTGTCTGGATCAATGGCAACTGCTAATTCTAATTCATTTGAGTCAAACACAAGTGGGGCGTTTTATTCCTCGGGAAAGATCGGTTCCTTTTCTCTAAACAGTGGTTCTGGAAATTCTATAGATGCGATTAGTATCTACGGGGACTTAACTGAAAACGGTTCTAGTGTTTCTTTAAAATCAAATAATTTAGCTTATTATCTTGATGGATATGCTACCCCAACCGTTGTTAGTGGTTCAACGCTAACGATTGAAAGTGGAGTGACCGTGAAAGGTTCAAGCAAGAAACTTGCCGTGAAAGGGGACTTAATAATAGATGGAGAAAATTCTGAGGATATTCTTTTTACAAGTTATTCTGATACTCCTCAAGCCGGTCAATTCCCAGGCATAGAAATTTATAATACTGGTTCACTTCAGGCGCGTGGTTTTACTATGGAATATGCGGGAAGTACGAGTTACGGTGGAAATAATTCAGCGGGGATTATTTTGAATGGCGCTACTGCGCAAGTTTCAAATGCATTATTTAGCACAAACTATCCGCATGCCATCCGCGCTGTGGATTCAGAGAATGTGACGATATCCAACGCGCGGTTTGAGAATCATGTGTACAACGGGCCGTGGGGGAGTAAGGCGGCAATTGCTGTGGAAACTTCAACTACCACTCTAACGAATCTAACTTTTGAGAATAATTTACTAGGTATCATTGGTGATGCCATTTCTAGTTTTACGACTAGCGTAATTAACTGGATAGGCAACACCGCCACCACTTCACCAAACGGCTTATTTTAGAATATGCGTCGACGTCGGACGTCGACGCAGTTGCATAACCCTTTGACAAGTTAAATCCATCGACATCCGATGTCGATGGATTAGTATTGACAAGTATGGTGGGTGTGGTACATTTGGGACAGACAAAAACAAGATTTTTGACAAACAACTTTAACAAGGAGGAAAGAAGATGGGCACGATGTTTATTATTTTGGGGCTAGTTTCAATTATTTCAGGACTTGTTGTGGCAGGTGATGAGCATCTTTTTATTATGTATACCAACTTGTCGGCTACACCGTGTTTAATTCTTTGCGGAGTCGTTTTGGTAGTTCTCGGAATAATTGTTGCGGTAAAAAATTCCCTTATTAACAGCGACCAAGAGGTGCAAAGAGCACTTGCTAGAGTGCAGGTTAATAAACGGAAGGAAACCGCACTGAAGGGTCAATTGATGGAGTTGTTGGAGAAATATTTTTCCCACGAATCCAAATTGGTTGAGGCAATTAAAGACCGAAAAACAGACAACCTTAAGGTTCTTTTGGAAAAATATCCTGATCTGAAAGCCAGCACCAACGTGGATGACATGCTGGGAAGGATTATAACCTTAAGGGTAGACATTACCAATAGTGAGTTTCAGTACAACACAGCTGTTCAAAAGTACAATACTCTGGCTTCGCAAATCCCAGCCTGTTGGCTACGTCCGAAGGTTTTGCCGGCTCTCTACACTTTTATCGACAACGACGACAAAGAAAACGAGGAAACCTAAGTTAACCCCCCCGAATTAATCGGGGGGTAGTTTTTTTAAATCCATCGACATCCGATGTCGGGGAGATTGGTTTCATGTATCTGTTGGAGATTGGATCTCCAACAGAGAAAAAGAAGTATTTGACGACAAAATGATCCTGTGCTACTTTTGGTTTAAATTGTATATTGAAAAAAGAAAGGAATTTGAAATGAATGAAAGAAAGATCTCTAGAAAGGGTTGGAAGAGTGTTTGGCGGAAATGGCAAGGAATTCGCGAGAAAACAATGGCTGGGGAAAGATTTGCCTCTTCACGAGGGTTTTTGGATATTTTGGTTGCGGAAGAATGTAGCTATTGTCGTGAATTTATGAAGCCATCTCTTGAGGAACTCTCTTGTTCTTTTTGCCCCATGTCCAAGAAAATGATTTGTTGGTGGTCAGATGGGGACGGTTTCAACACACCAGTTTGGAGGTATGTTACAGAAATGCAGAAAGATGAACCTGACTTTGAAAAGGCTGTTGCTTTCGTGGGCGAAATTATTATAGCTATCAAAGCCGACGAACCGCCAAAGGAATAGAAAAAATGAAAATACTACTTGTTTACCCAGAATATCCGGATACCTTTTGGAGCTTCAGTTATGCTTTGCCTTTCATATCAAAAAAAGCAGCTTTTCCTCCACTCGGACTATTAACAGTCGCTTCTATGTTGCCCGAGGATTGGAAATTGAAGCTGGTAGATATGAATGTAGAGGAACTTACCGAATCAGATATTTGGTGGGCAGACATGGTTTTTATTAATGCCATGCTTGTGCAAGGAAACAGCGCCAAAGAAGTTATTTCTATGTGCAACGATATTGGTACACCAGTTGTCGTCGGTGGCCCAGCTTTCACTTCTGAATATGAAAAATTTGAGGGAGTAGATCATTTTATTTTGGGTGAAGCTGAAATCACTTTAGGACCATTTCTTGCCGATCTTCAAGCAGGAACAGCAAAAAAAATTTATGTTTCTGACGAAAAGCCCGACATGAAAACAACTCCTATTCCCAAATGGTCGCTTGTAAATTTTAGCGATTACGCCAGTGTGGCTATTCAGTTTTCTAGAGGCTGTCCGTTTAATTGTAATTTTTGTGACATAACAAAAATGTATGGTCGGCTATCTAGAACAAAGCTACCGAGGCAGATTATAGAAGAAATGCAATCACTTTACGATGCTGGCTGGAAAGGTTCTGTATTTTTTGTTGATGATAATTTTATTGGTAACAGAAAAAATGTAAGAGAACTGTTGCGATGGTTGATAGATTGGCAGGAAAAACACAGGTATCCGTTCCTGTTGTTCACTGAAGCGAGCATAGATCTTGCCAAAGATGAAGAATTGATGAATTTAATGAGCGCAGCCAATTTTGCCAGAGTTTTTATCGGCATTGAATCTTCCAACGAGGAAAGTCTCAAGGAGAGTGGCAAAATACAAAATATCGGTATTGATTTGGAAGAGGCAATTGGAATAATCCATCAGCATGGGATGCAGGTTATGGGTGGTTTTGTTATCGGCTTTGATAAAGATGACGAGAGTATATTCAGTGCCCTTGCTGAACTTATTAAGAACACCGGCATTGTTACAGCCATGGTGGGAACGCTTACTGCTTTGCCTCAAACTCAATTGTGGCAACGGCTACAAGATGAAGGCAGACTGCTTGGTGATACCACGGGTGAAAATACCGACAGTGACCTTAACTTTGTTCCAAAAATGGACAAGGATGTGCTGGTGAATGGCTATAAAGATTTGGTTGTAGAGCTGTATTCGCCAAAAGTTTATTACAAGCGAATAGATACACTTTTTAAAAATTATAACTCAAAATCAAAAAGTAGGCTTTCCTTAGCCGACATAATGGCGTTCTTTAAAAGTTTGTATGTGATTGGCTTTTCAAGGTCTGGATTTTATTTCTGGAAGATATTATTGAAAACTGCATTGATAAGACCAAATTTGTTCCATACTGCTATTGAATTGGCCATTTTTGGGTGGCATTTTAGAATAATTGCTGAAAAAATGCTGAAAAGTAAATAAAATAAAAAACAAACAGTCGCAAGTGCGACTGTTTTTTGCTTGCCTTGAGTCTTTTGAAGGGTTATAATTCTCAGATATGAAAAAAGATTATTTACTCGCCATTATTGCTGGAATTTTTACAGCGCTTTTTCTTTTACCAACTTTTAAAAACATCACCATTTTAGAGGGAGCACTTGCTTTCCTTCCTATTGTTCTAATACCATTACTTTGGGTAATTGGTTTAAGTATTACCAAGTTTCTTGTGCGTTGGGTTTCTTTTGCTTATCAGTTTGGAAAGTTTATAGTCGTTGGGTTTTTAAATTCTTCGTTAGACTTCGGGATTTTAAATGCCCTAAGTATTTTTACGGGATTAACTAGCGGTTTTTTTATTGGTGGAGTAAACATACCGGGGGTTATTTTGGCGACGACTAACAGTTATTTTTGGAACAAGTTTTGGGTGTTTAGAAAAAATGGCGAGCCAAGGTCTACAGATTATAGTGATTTCTTTTCTTTTATTCCTGTTGTGATCATCAGTATTTTCATCAATGGAGGAATAATAATTTTAATTACTACTTATGTTTCGCCTTTTTGGAACTTGTCTCCAGAGCGATGGCTCAATGTTGCCAAAGTGATAGCAACATCGGTATCATTATTTTGGAATTTTCTAGCGTTCAAGTTTTTTGTATTCAAAAGTAAAAAAAATGCAAGTACTATATCGAAAATACAGACCGAAGAAGTTTAAATTTGACTATATTTACAGGTCTGCTAATTTTATAAGTAGGTTTTTGATTCTTTGACAAAAATACAAGGGGGAAAGATATGGCGGTTATAAATACTTTTTTAGGACCGACTTTGCAGATTTATACAACAAGCAAGTGTAATATGAAATGTGCGCATTGCGCCTCAAGATTTCAACGAATGCCGGACATGAGCAATGATGTATTTTTGGATATTCTGAAACACGCTTACAATTGTGGTATTAAGCGGATTGAGTTGTTTGGTAACGACCCACTTTTGCACCCCAAGATAAAAGAGCAAATTAGAATGTTGAATGATCATTCGTATGATTATGCTATTTGTACAGTTGGTGCTAGCCCAGAGAAAAAAGATACAGAAAGGCTCTTTTGGGATATCGTAGGTTCAATAGACAATAGAAAAGGTGGAGTTGTTTTTTCCGTGGATTGCACAGAGAAAACCGCTATTGATGTTTTAGAATCAGACATTTTGGGTGTTGATAATTCTTACGCCTTTAAAGCACTAACTTTTTGGCGGTATGCGGGTCTCTTAAAAAAAATGGGCATTTCAGCGAGAACTAACACTGTAATTAGTAGATACAACATTAATGATGTAAACAAAATTATTCGTCGGGTAGTTGAGATGGGTTTTGCTACCTCGTTCTGTTTTGTTCAACATTGTCAAATGGATTTTGAGAATCTAAAAGATAAAGGATTGATAGGTGAATTGAGAGATAAATTTTATGAATATCTTTTATCTACTAATATTCTTGAGCGACAGCAAATTGATAAAATTATAGAAGAAGCAGAAAAAATCGTAAGTGCTGGTAAATTAGAAAAGGGCGGTCCTTTCAATTGTTTTCGTGGTTTTGATAGCAGCGAAAGTGAGGTTGATTTATTAGAACTTCAAACTATACGCACAGAACTTCTTAATTTGAAAAATGAAACCAGTGGCGGTCTTGTGCTTCCGAATGATGATTTTATATTAGATGTAGGGAATAAAGGATTTGGTTGTCTTGAGCTTTTAAGGCAAGAGAAGTATCCGCAAATGAAAGTTGATAGTAGGGGACGGATGACTTTTTGTTGTGATTTACATGATCCTCTGACTCAAACATTTTCTATTAAGGATTTTGGAAATACGAGTATGCGCGAAGCATTTTTAAAAAATATACTTAGCAATCCGTATATTTGGTTATGTTGTTACTTTAACCCGTGTGATTTTAGCGTCAATCGTGTTGGATACGATACTAAATTAGAGGAGGTAAAAACTGATGATATTCCAACTAAATGAAGTTGAACACAACTACGGCGAGAATGTCCATATTTTAGATAATCCTGTTTTGTCTTGCTTATTGTTGGAACTTTCTTTGTCTTCAACAGTCCAACCCAGGATTTCGTGGCTTTTAGAAAATATCTATAATGGTTTGATTAATACTGTAGTAAATAGGGAATTTCCTGTGAGACACGAAAGTGTTCTTACCCGAATGTCCACGATTCAAGGAAAGAAAGCGCTTGTATCGGGCGAATTATTAAATCGAGATGTTCAGCTGGTTATAGTTAATATGGCAACTGCAGGAGATCAGCCAGCTAATATTATTTATAATTGGCTTAATTACATATTTAACCCTAGTCTTATTAGGCAAGATCACCTTATGCCAAATAGAACGGTTGGTAATCATGGTGAAATTACTGGGTGCGACATAGCTGGATGCAAGATAGGTGGTGAGGTAGAGGGGGCTATAATGTTACTACCAGATCCAATGGGTGCAACTGGCGGAACCGTTGAAGAAACAATAGACATTTATAAAGGCAGAGGAGAGCCGGAGAAAATTATTGCTATGCATTTAGTAATTACACCGGAATATATAAGGAAAGTAAAGGAAAGGTTCCCAACACTTGTAGTTTATGCAGTGCGTCTTGATAGAGGTTTGAGTTCTCCAGAAGTTCTAAAAACTCTTCCCGGAACTGATATACAAAATGAAGTGGGATTGAATGCTAATGGTTATATAGTCCCGGGTTTAGGGGGAATGGGAGAGTTAATTAACAACAGAGAAAAATAAATAAAAATTGTTTAAAAAGCCTGCTGAATGTGGTAGGCTTTTTTATATGCAAGTACTATATCGAAAATACAGACCGAAGAAGTTTAAAGAAGTCCTTGGTCAGGATCATATAATTAGTGTGTTGGAGGGGGCCGTGAAGAATGGCCGGATTTCGCACGCTTATTTGTTTTCCGGTCCGCGAGGAACAGGAAAAACAACAACGGCTAGAATTTTGTCGGAAGGAATTGGCTGTCACGAATATGATTTACTTGAAATGGATGCCGCTTCTTCGCGTGGAATAGATGAAATTCGTAGCTTGAGAGAAGGAGCGCACATTAGCCCCCTCAAGAGTGACAAGAAAGTATATATTATAGATGAAGTACATATGCTTACCAAGGAAGCTTTTAACGCTCTTTTGAAAACATTGGAAGAGCCTCCGGCTCATGTTGTGTTTATTCTTGCCACTACCGAGCCAGAGAAACTCCCAGATACCATTACCTCGCGCTGTCAGCATTTTTCTTTTAAAAAACTTACCGAAGACATTTTGAGAAAAACTATCTTGGCAATGGCCAAAAAAGAGGGTTTGGAAATTGACGAAGAAAGTGCTAGCCTAATTGCTCTTTTTGCCGACGGTTCTTTTCGAGATGCTTTGGTGATGCTAGACCAAGTCTTGTCCATAGATGCCGATGGAAAGCTAACTGGTAATGATGTGCGGAAGATTTTATCTGCGCCATCTAAAGAGCTGGTTCAAGATTTTGTTATTGCATTGGTGGACAGGGAGGCTGAAAAGGGAATGCAAATTATTCAAAAAATTATGGAGAAGGGAAGTGGAATACAGTTGTTTTTGAAATTTATTTTGAGAAATATCCGCGCTCTTTTGATGATGAAGATTTCTTCGTCTAGTGAAAAAAATTTGGAAAAAGTTTTGGGAACAGATGAAGTAAAATTTTTGAAAACACAAATAGACAAAACAGATGTGAGGGAACTTGGTTTTACGCTGATGCTTTTATTAGACGCTTATGACAAAACAAATAGAGCTTATTTGCCACAGTTACCACTTGAGCTAGTACTTGCTAAGATCCAATTAAGAAAAGAAGGAGAGAATTGAGTAAGTGAGTAAGAGCTTGACTTTTTTGGGAGTTTAGTATATATTAATTTTGAAAAGAAGTTTGAAAAATAAACCAAATAAGTAATACAAATTACGGAACAGGAGGTCCAAATGAAGAATTTCAGTGCTTTATTTTTAGTGTTAGCCGTATTGTCGTTTGTGGCTGTGCCCAGTTTTGCCCAGAATCAAACAATTGATGAAAAGGTTACGGTCAGATTAAGTGATCTACCACCGGACATGGTTGCCAAAATAAAAGCCGAGCAAACACTCCAGAACATTCAGGCCTATGGCGAGTATGCCAAATGGGGACAAGAAGTCGGTGTAGCTGTTAACGAAACACTGAAAGCGATTACTGTGCACTCGGAAAACTTATCAGAAACCAATGTTGGTAAGTTTGCCATGTTCCTGATTGCTTGGCGAATTTTGGCGAAGGACGCCTTTGGCATAGGTCAAGACCTCATGGGTTTCTTGGTCGCCATACCCTTTCTGTTTCTGGGAAGTAGTATCAATGTATACTTTTTTCGACGGAAATGTATAGCGAGAAAGGTTCTGGTAAAGAAAACGAAAAAGACCAAGGATAGTCCAGCAACCAAGGAATATGAAGTATTGAAACCAGACAAGGCTAGTGATTGGGCTTGGGGCATACTTTTGGCTGAAATTATCTTGATTGTCGTTTGTTCTATTTTGATGTTTGCTTAAACAAAATCCAAAAAGGTGTCTGTATCTACAGCCACCTTTTTTGTTTTACCAAAACACACCTATTTTTTGGGTTTCTTTGGTTTTCTTGTTTCCTTTTTTGGTTTGTTTCTTCCCTTTGCCATAATTTCTAAAATTTTAATTTTAATGAAATTATGAGCATCTCGCCGGAGCCTTAGCGAAGGCGGATTACCCATAAACTTTTATTATACCATGTTTTTAACTTTGTAAAATGAAAAAGTCGCCAGTTTACTACGACACCGGACTTCGTAGTACTTTCGAGTCCCTGCCGAACAGTAAAACAGAAAAGCCCCAATGCTCTCGCATGGGGACTTGACTGTTTTTTGCTGCCGGGCAGGGACTCGAACCCCGATTTCCTGGACCAAAACCAGGCGTGACTACCATTGCACCACCCGGCAAGGTGGTTAACTTATCTCTTGCAAAGACTCTCGCAGCATTTGTTTTAAAACCTTCTTACCTTTTGTTGTTTTGAAATATTTTTCACGTCTTTCTGCGTCTTGTTTTGAAAAATATGCTTCATAAAAAATTAACTTTAAATTTTTTCTGTTCGCCGTAGAAGCAACTTTTCCACTTTTGTGTTCACTCATTCTGCGCTCAATATTGTTAGTATATCCTATATAGAATTTCTTGTCTGACAAACTGTAAAGTATATAAACATAAAACATATCATTTTTTTTGGACTCGCCATGAACCAGAACTTAGTTCGGTACATGGCGCCGTGCACCCTACGTGGTGCATGGCGAACCCCGATACCTAGGACCAAAACCTAGTGTCCTACCATTAGACGACCCGACAAAATCACAAACATAGTATACTGAAAATAGGATATTTAGTAAAGAAAAGAGCCTTCGCGAAAAAAAATTTCGCGAAGGCTCAAGTTTTCAAGAGGAGAAAAGCTCTGGGAGAGCTTTTCTCGAGTCTTCAAGAATTCAAGTTTCAGAACTTCCTGGCCGACGAGACGCCGATGTTGCCGCTGCGGCGGTCATCCCAATAGCCGCTGACAGACAGCTCGTCGGAGTCGAAGTAGCCGACACCGACGTGGTAACCGCCCGAGTAGACGCAAGAAGTGCGGACATAGACGTTCTCAAAGAGTCGTTCGCCCGTGTTCTTGTAGTAGCCGATGATCGTATAAACCATGACCCAGGAACTTTGGCGTTTTGTCGTTTTTGCCGAGCAATGTCTGCTGTTCACTCCAGTTTTTGGACGTTGAGTCCTCAACTGGGGTCTTGCGAACGAGTTGCCAGCTGATTTTGCCCTTGTTCTTGGCGAACTTCTTGGACTCATACCATCCGCCCGTGGACGAATAAAAGAGTGAGTTGTCTACCTTCCTAACGTCGAGGACGGAGAGTGGGAAGACGGCGACGAGGATGTGGGTGTCTTTGGTTTCTTGAAGTTCCTGTTCACTGAACGGAATGACCGACAAAATAGCCAGTTGGGCTACTGTCGGCATGATGCCGAAGTGCTGGATTGCTTCCTGCACCCCAAACATTGGGATACCAGTTGCACGAGCCATCTTTTCATCGGTTGTCGGATCGCAACCATCAGACCGCCAGAAATTGACCAGTCGTGCCCGCATCTGTGGGTCGTCAATAGGTTGTTGGAACGCTTCCCACGGTAGGCCATCTTCTTCAAGCAGGCGATGTAGTTTCGCTAATCTGCCAGAAACTTGACTGGGAGTGGGGTTTGCAATGTTCTTAGACATCGGATACCTCCTATATTTAAATTGCCCGAACCGTTCGAGCGAACGGCTCTCTGAACAGTTTTCAAAGAACATCCCAACTATATCATTCTGTCAAATTCTGTCAAGACAAACGTAATAGTATGCGTCGACTGCGTCGACGTCCGACGTCGACGCAGGGCCTATTCTAGGAAAACCCAGGTACATTTTCCTAGAATACTGCATAGGCATACTTATTGTGTTATTGTATAATGGTTTTAATACTATGGCATTTGTTGATGAATTAAAAATATACGCGAGAGCCGGCAAGGGGGGTGACGGTGTGGTACGTTGGCGCCATGACAAAGAAAAAGAACTTGGTGGCCCTTCCGGTGGCAATGGCGGGCAAGGCGGCAGTATCTATGCATTGGCAGTTAGAAATGTGCATTTGCTTTCTAAATATCGCGCAAATAAAAAATTTATTGCAGAGAAGGGTGGAGACGGACAGAAAAACAGTCTGAATGGACCCAATGGGGCAGACTTAGAAATTAAGTTTCCTGTTGGTTCCATAATAACAAATCTTAAAACTAATGAAAAAATCTTTCTTCAAAAAGACGGGGAGAGAGTCTGCATACTTAATGGGGGCAATGGGGGTCGTGGTAACGAGTCTTACAAAAGTTCAACCAACCGATCTCCAAAAGAGTTTACTCTTGGAGAAAAGGGTGAAGATGCAGAATTTTTTATTGAAGTTGAGCTTATTGCAGACATTGGGCTTATTGGTTTTCCTAATGCCGGAAAAACAAGTCTTTTAAATGAACTTACTAATGCCAAAGGAAAGATAGGTAGCTATCCGTTTACCACTTGTGAACCAAATCTTGGAGAGTTTTATGGTTATATTATTTCAGATATCCCGGGTCTTATTGAGGGCGCATCTAGTGGAAAAGGACTTGGGCATAAATTTTTACGTCATATTCGGCGCACAAAGATGCTCGTCCACCTAATTTCACTTGAAAATGCTGATCCCGTTGAAGCTTATAAAATAATACGTAAAGAATTGGAGCAGTACGATCCAGAGTTGTCTCTAAAAAAGGAGATAGTGTTACTTACCAAAACAGATATAATAGAGGACTCTGCGTATGTTGAAAAAGTTATTAAAAAATTAAAAAAATACTCCGAAGACGTTTTTACCATTTCTCTTTACGACGACAAAACAATAAAGAAATTTCAGCCCATAATTTTAGAGAAAGTTAAAAAGGAGTAAATATTATGC